>DAOVBJ010000125.1 GCA_030670615.1 Candidatus Bathyarchaeota archaeon
TCATTCAAAAGAAGCGGTTCCGCAAGGTACTGATAACAAATGGGACGTTGTTGGATGAGGATACTGTGATCCGTCTGAAAGAGGCGGGGGTCATTCCAACCGTTTCACTGGAAGACGTGAATGCCGAGGAACATGATGACTTTAGCGGCGTTGCTGGGTCCTTTAAACGCACCATGACCGCCCTCAATCTGCTGCAGAAACAGGGTGTTCAATACGGAATAAACTGCTGTTTACACAAGGGGAACTTGAATCGATGTGAGGACATCATCAAGCTTTCCATTCGACAGGGAGCAGACCGAATTGCGTTTCTAGACCTGAAAGTTGTAGGAAGAATGAAGAAGCACAGAGAGTGGGTTCCAGCCTGGAGCGCGTATCAGAACGTATTTGACTATTTGCTCATCGCCAAAGCGCGGTATAGAAAACGAATCGATGTGTCCCTAGACGTTTTTCTGCATTGCCATCCCCTCCGAGAGTCCATCCTTGAGCGGAAGAGGGGATACGTTTCCTGTAAAGCTGGAAAAAACAGGTTGACGATCGACAGCGATGCCGCAGTCTACCCCTGCAACCTCGTAGTATCGGATCCCCAGTGGGTCATGGGCAATCTTCGAAAGGAGACGCTGGCAGATATTTGGTTCTCGAAGAAGTGGATGTTCTTCAGGGGCGGAGTAAAGATCAGCGACTTACCGAAATGTCGAAGCTGTAAAAAACTGACTGCGTGCAGGGACGTCTATTGTCGCCTTCTTCCCTACGTCGTCGCCAACGACGCCTTTGCGCCCCATCCAACCTGTGATTAACTCCCTCACCATGAAACAGGTGAGGAGAAAGAAGAACAGGTAATTCAGTGTAGCCTGAGACGTCGAAGGAGTTGGGAGAAGACCGTGTGCCGTTTTTTATAGAGTATAAAGCTGAGAGGAAGTAACAAAAGCAGGATCAGCAGCCAGTTACGGGAAAGCAAGAGGGAGAGCTTGTCAACCGACAATATATCTCCGCCAACGAGGTGATTTCCGCCATTAGGTTCAACGCCACTTTCTGTTGGACCCGATTTTATCGTTAATGCATCCACGCGTTTCTTCATCAGCATTTCATCTCCGCACAACAATCTAGTGAGTAACCCTAATATAACCATATGGGGAAAAGCGTGACAACACAACTAAGGGAAATCGATCCTAGCTAGCGTAGATAGCATGTACCATCTCGCATCATGTGTAGTAATCAAGGCATCCAGCCGCTTCGGGTGAAAAATGAGTTGCTCAGGACAGGCGACGTTGAAAGGTATCGTCTGATCAGCCACATGCAGGCGAGTTCTGCCTGTTGATTTTTAATACGACTGATGTCGCGATCTGTCGTTCGGGAATTTGCCAGTACTTTCGAAGAAGTAGATCCGTTTCCCGTCTGGAGACTCTTGTGAATCCATGATGCTCATAGAAGTGAATGGCTCCGGCTGCGTCCTCCCAGGTCCCCACTAAGACGTCAGGAGTCTTGACCAAGGCTAGCAGGTGCTTCAGTAGCAGTCCACCAATCCCTCGTCGTTGATAGTCGTGGAGAACGTAGGAGTGTCTGTTTAAAGCGGTATCTTTGATGGGTTGAATCCCCATCACGCCCATCAGGGAATCCTCCTCAAACCACCCATAGAACTGAACGCCAGCATCCAGTTCTCCTCTCAACTCCTCGGCAGACATGTACTGTTCCTTCCATCGGTCGTCAGGGATCACCCCCCGGTAAGCCTGAGCGGCATCGAGAATGACCCGCATGACGGAGTCAAAGTCAGCAGGACACAATTTGCGAATCATATTCAGGACCTCAGCGTACGATGTTACTGGAGCGCTTGTCGTCGTTGAGTCACAACATCCAGCATATTAATACAGTTTTTGCACAGGTTATGGGATTCCTCAGAATACTGGAGGTGCTCGCGCAGCGCTTTATGACCCCGTTCCAGCCAGTAATATACCAGGTTGTCGTCAGTAAGTTCGTGGAAATTTCGGTTCTTGATGTTTCCTGTAGGATGCTGCAAATCTCGGGGGAGAAGACAGCAGGGGATCCGATGGCCTTCATGGTTAACGGTTGTTTCGACTCTTGGTCGAACACAGTAACGTTCCAAGTCCGTCGAAGGGGTTGGAGACAAACTGCTGAGAAAAAGATGTGCGATACCAGAAAACGCGTGTTCAAGTTGTTCAATCGCTTGCTGGTAGCCTCGTTCAGAGAAGGCGTATTTCACCAATGTTAACCCCCGACCGGATGGGACTACAGACCCAAAGGTGTAAAGGTCGATTCCAGTTAATCGGGAAGGCAAAATATGGAGTTCATCCACATTCTTGGGGGTGACAACGACGTTGATGATGACCTCTAAACCCGCATCAGTCACAGCGTGAATACCCGTCAGGGCTTTAGAAAAAGAGCCGGGTGTTTGCGTGAAATCGTCGTGTGTTCCGGGAGTTGCCCCATAAAGCGAAATGCCAACCCGCCCTATCCCCGCGGAGCGTAGTCGTTGACCCCCCTGTTCATCAATCATGCAACCGTTTGAGAGGAGAGAGACGTAGATACTCTTATCATGGGCGTATGCAATCAGTTCAAATAAAGCGTCGCCAAGAGTGAAAGGCTCGCCACCGCTTATTTCAAGCCATTTTGCGCCTGCCTCACTCGCCCAATCTACGAGGTACTTGAAGTCCACTCCATCCAATAGAGGCTTTCCAGTAGGTCCTGCTTCAACGGAACAATGTTTGCAGTAATTCAGGCAGAGGTTTGTAGCGTGTAAATGAAGTTTATGCATGGTCATCGAGGTTCCAGGAAGGGCTCAACCGGTAATAAGGTTCTTCTTTCGCAATTTGAAAAAGATATCGGAAACCTCAGGAAATTATACCCGCATAGTTGATTTTTCTTTGTCTCAGCTCGTTGAATGAACAACAGGATGAGCACTCCCTTTAAACCTCATTGAATACCTGAATAAGACTACCGATTGAATCTCAAAACCTCAGTATATACTTAGTTTATCATTCGTCGACTTATTGTACGGAGTGACCAATTAGATAGCTTTATGCAGTAATTCAGTTAGGGTAGAACAATAAGCCAAAAAAAGAAAAAAAGGAAGGAGAGGGGGTTTAAAGGCTGCTTGGTTTGACGATGATCTCTTTGATTACCATGTCAAAGAATCGGTGGGCGTTCGCTGGCGTAATGACAACTGCGGTATCAGCACCTCGACCTGTGCCCGCGATCGCTACCACGTCCTTGTCTGCGGTGATCACTCCGGCGTCTGTGGCCATGGCCACGATCTCAACCACGACTTTCATTCCCTGACCAAACATCCTCAGCGTCTGCGCTATAATTCCCGCGGGATACACGGTATCAAACCGCGCTTGAATCGCTCGATCCACACCAGAAAACACGTGAGTGGCTATGACGACTTTACCTCCGGCGGCACGTATCTTTTCCTGCACGTCGTCACTCATTTCTTGCACGCCCGGTTTCCGAAGGCCTGTCACGTGGGGAACTACGACGAGGTTATATCCCTTGAAAACCTCCAAGGCTTTCACAGCCGTATTGCCGCGGGTGCTCGCTACCACGATATCGGTTATACCCAGCTCATCCGCGCGAAGCTTCGCCTCGCTCAACGTCTGATCAGTATTAACTTCTCCAGTACTGGAATAGTAGAGAATTGATTTCTTAGCCATATTCATCACCTAAAACTTTTAGATATTATGAGGATACGCTAATAATAAATTAACCTGTTTCGAAAAGTCGAGGAAAAAAACCCTGTAGAAGTCGTTGGGCTATAGGATGGATGTTCCAACGTGGATATAAGGATGAGGAATAGTGAATCGTTAGCTAGCTAAGAAGTACGATGCCTTACAAGTTCTTCTGGGATTCCTGATTTGTATGGCACCCCGTTTTGACATAGTCCGTAGCCGTACCCTTGGAAGTAGTAGTGCGTTCGAACGTACTCTCTTGTGATCCGTAAGTAGAGAGAACAGCGTTTCTTATCGTGGCCGCTCGTTTAGATGGCGTTGGTCTGGACTAGCTAGCTAGCTCAGTGACGCTGAGTGTATCCGTCAATGCAGCCGCGTTTTATTTGTTGGGCTAGTCGGGCGACGTCGGATAAGG
>DAOVBJ010000073.1 GCA_030670615.1 Candidatus Bathyarchaeota archaeon
ATCACATCCTTGAAGAGATTCGTTGAGGCGGGGGGAACGTTGATCACCTTCAACGCATCCTGTGCCTTCGCCATCAAATCTTTCGGACTTCAGATGCGAAACGTCTTAGACAAAGTTTCCTCCAAGGAATTCTTCTGTCCAGGATCAACCCTCCGCACCGTCATTCACATCGATCACCCATTGGGATATGGGATGCCTGAAGAATGCCTCGTCCTCTTCTGGGACAGCCCTGCCTTCGAAGTCCTTCCCTCAGGATTCAACGATCGGTACGAGATAATCGTCAGCTACCCTGAGCGAGATGTGCTTGGTAGCGGGTGGCTCAGCGGTGAGGAGAAACTTCGGCGGAAAGCGGGGATGGTGGCTGCGCACATCGGTGAAGGCCAGGTCGTGCTAATAGGTTTCAGAGTTCAGCACAGGGCTCAAACCCACGGCACATTTAAGCTACTGTTTAATGCCCTCTTGGGGTAAAGCTTTTCGGTAGACTCTTGTGAGACCGATTGAGGAGAGCTAGCTAGTAATTGTGGTTTAGGTATGTGAAAGAAAAAAGGAAGGTGTGGTGATTAAGTATCTAAGCGTCTACGTCCCCCTCCCCAAGTATTATCAAATCAGAGTATGACACCCAGTGCGGTCATAAGCTCCTGTAGAGGTATTGCATTAGTGCGTGCTAGATCCTTTTCACCCATATGTAATCCGCCTATTCTACATATTTTTTTTACCCACTTAAGAATAAGTCTGGTACCCTAGGGACTGCATAGTGCGGTAAGGATCAGCGACTGTGGCGTCGTCGTCACATAAGGTTATTATTTCTGTTTACAATAGTATGTATTGGGGTAAAATGGTGGCCCTTTCAGGACAATGAGGTGGCAGTTGAGTATAAGGGGGGGGAACGGTCAAACCGTACGGAGAACAATGCTTGTTCTCTGCGCTGTGCTTCAGGTGAGCATTATTGACTGCGCAATAAGGCGTTTGACCGCTCAAAGCCATCTCGTAACTGACGGAAAAAAAGGGCACCACCCCCTTTATGATTAAGGAAATGTTGTTCTAAGGTGGAATTTCATTGGTTGTTGAGGGCGAAGAAGCACCCAACTTTACGCTGAAGTCAGATGAGAGAAGAGATATTTCGTTGAGCGATTACAGGGGGAAAAATGTGGTGCTTTATTTCTATCCCAAGGACGGCACTCCCGGATGTACCAACGAGGCTAAGGCGTTCCGGGATGCCATCAAGGACTTTGAGAAGGAGAACGCCGTCATCTTGGGAGTGAGCAAAGACAGCGTCGAATCCCACCAAAAATTCAAACGGAAACACAATCTTCCCTTCACTTTGCTCAGCGACCCCGAAGGAGAAGTCTTGAGTCTCTACAGCGTGTGGAAGCAAAAGAGCATGTTCGGCAAAACCTTCATGGGCATCGAACGAACCACCTTCCTGCTGGATGAGCAGGGTGTGGTGCGGAAAATCTATCGAAAGGTCCGAGTGAAGGGCCACGCCCAAGCGTGTCTCCTGAACTTGACTCAGACGTAGAGAAGAAACGTGTACTTCGCTGTTTGAGGGATTAACGACCCGCTGTGTGGACTGGATTCCTCGCGAGCCCAACACTAGCCATCGTGACGAAAATATTTTAGTCCTCTCTAACGCGCAATGCGTAAAATGAGGATCATCTGAGTGTTGCGTCGAGACCGTAAGCGAAAGTATTGAAATTATTATAAACTAAAAACGAGTCACATGGTTCCTAGGGGATCCCCTTCACGTCCAATCTTTGCTGAGGTCAATTGAATCAGGATTGCACAAGCGCGCGCTAAAAGCGTTCTTATTCGGGGGTGTCCCCGTTCTCTGCTACGTCGTCTACTGTGGAGAGAACGCGTCCCCCTGCCTGCTCAATTTTCTGGGCCGCGGCCTCGCTCCAAGATGTAGCGGTCACGATCAGTGGTTGAGTGACTTTCCCGGAGCCGAGGAGTTTATCAACACCCAGCTCGCCAAGGTTGACGGCGACCCCGTCTTGTATCTTCTTGGCTAATCCTTTGGTTAAGAGTGTGTTGACTTGTTCATCTAGCTCACCGACGTTCAAGGTCTCTGATGTGGGTACCCAGGCACGTTTGAAGCCGTGCTTTCCGAAGTAATCGGGCTCATATCTGATGACCCAAGTCCATTTGTGCTTCTTTCGTCCAGCTTTTCCGTGGCCGCCTCTCATGCCAACGTTCCGGTGCTGACCAACCCGTCCCCACCCGTGGGTTCTGGAGCCGCGCTGTCGCCGAACCTTCCTCAGTCTATGGGGCACGGTGACTCGCCTCCAAGGGGTTAATCCACCCAAAATCCCCCATGAGCGCGCCGACGGTCATGGAGGGAAACAGATCCTTCACCGCGTCGGGGAAAGTTTGAGTTGAAGCATCTTTCAAAGCCTGTGGGACTCCGACGTAGACCTCTAGCCTCCGGTACGCGATCTTGCCCTGTGGCTTCTTCCAGGGAAGCATCCCCCGCACAACCCTACGAACGTACGTTTCCGGTCGCCTCGGGTGCTTCGGAGCCTTCGTCTGAGACCCCAATGTTCTTCGTCCGAGTCGGGTTTTGAACGCGTCAAGAAGGTATTTCTTGCTTCCGGAGATGACTGCTTTTTCAGCGTTCACCACAACGATCTCTTCGCCATTAAGTATGCGCTTTGCAATGTAGCTGGCAAGTCGCCCGAGTATGACGCCCGATGCATCCACCACAGTCTTATGCGTTCCCGTGGGACGCATCCGAGACTTGCGAGTTCTCTTGTGGGGGGTGTTCACGATAAGCCTCTCCTAAGAATACTTCTTGAATCCTAGAGCCGGGGCATTCTCCCTGAAACACTGACGGCACATGTTTATGCCGTAGGATCGGATGATGGGGCCGTAGGAGCCACATCTACGACAGGGTCGACTGCCCTTTCCATACTTCTTCTTTGCTTCACTTCGAGCCAAGTCTTCACCCACATGATATTAAGGTTGAATCGATGGTGGGAACATGGATTCACGGCTTCGAATTTTGAAGACCGCTTAATCCCAAAGACGTTCCACGTGGAGTCGAATTCAGATTAGCTGACGTAAATCCCTCTTATAAACATAATGTACCCTTAAAACGCTCATTTTACGCTACATAGAGCAGAGCGATGCGAAGAGACTCATGCAACTAGGCCACCGCGGGAGAATGAGGAGCAAGACAACAGGGACTTAGAAGACGTAGAAGACCCTATTTCCATGTGAAGATGAGGTAACGGCGTGGAAAACACTCGTATGTCCTTTCTGAACCAAAGTCAAGCAGGAGTCCACGCAACGTCAGAGGAAGGGTTTTTCCGAGGAGTGAATCCCCAGTTACGGGGTTATGTATTTTGGTGTCCGCTTCATGGGAAATGATGGAACAACACAGAATTGAAATGATGGTCAACGATTGTTCTCGTCGAGTTGGGGACCGCCCTGTTTCTCGTTGATGAGGGCTGTTTTCTTCTTGTGGGTAAACCGCTTTATTTCCCGCTCCCGCTTCATGGCTTCTGAGCGGGTGTTAAACCACTCGAAATAGACGATTTGGCGTAGCTTCTTCATTCGAGTGTACCTCGAGCCCCGTCCCTTCGAATGCTGTTCCATCCGGGTCTTCAAGTCTTGGGTGTATCCAGTGTAGTAACTGCCATCTCCACAGAGAAGGATATAAACGTAGTACGCCACCCTTTATCAGTCCTAGAAGCCTCTGAACTTTCTTCTACCCTGTTCGTCACGACCCATGTTAAAGAGCGCCTTCTTATGCTCTTTAGAGATGTAAGCGGTCAAGATCTCTCCTGCGAAGATGGTGTGGTCTCCCGTTCTCAGCTCTCCCACGACCTTGCACTCCAGGTTTACCACGCCTTCCTTGATGAGGGGGGGCGTCACGTACTTGGAGGGTAACGGTGTTAATCCCGTCTCCTTGAACTTGTCCACCTCTCTTCCGGAGTGGGATCCACAATACAGAACCTCCTCCTCGATCTCTATGCTTGGAAAGACGAGGACGAACTCACCGCCCTCGTGGATAAGTCTGTGACTATACCGTGTCACGCCGATGGATATGACGGCCATGGAGGGATTGTGGGAAGTGGGCATATTCCACCCCAAGGTAATGATGTTGGGTCTACCAGCTCCGTCTATTGAGACAGCTAGAACCGTCCTTTCAGGATACTTCCTCAGCCAAGCCTCATCTGCCGTAACCTCTCGCAACGTTTTAACCTCTATAGACTCTTTAGTGTGTCTTGACGTATTTATTTTTTCGTGAAACCTTGGACATCGATCTTATGGTGGAGACTCCGGTATTCACTGGGGTTGTAGACGAAGGGAGCGGCTTTCCGTTCCAATTCCTCCGCCTCGTTCAGAACCTCTTGATCCACGTGAACAAAGATGGCCTCGCCGAAAAACGGGCAGGGAGAGCCTAACTGAGTCCTCTCTTTAACAACGCACTCAAGGTTCACGGGACTCTCCAGAATAAAGGGCAGCTTTTTCTCCTCTGCTGACTCGGGCAACAACTGGTTGTTTGAGACGTCTACGAGCGATGTTGATGTACGTGATTTCGGTGAGAAGAAAAGGCATCCCACCTCATTTAAGGCAACCTCTATTCTGGCGGGTAGCCCGTGAAGAGATTCGTTTTTTCCAGTTCAAAGATGGGGATGTGAGCGCTCTGTCCACTTGAGCTGAATTGGTCACTGAAGGAGATCTCGTCTCGAAACCGGTTAAAGACGATGTATTTCTCCGAAATCCGCTCATCTAACTCCGCATAGTAGATCATTCGCCCCCCTCCAAAACTCATTATTTGAATAAAATACACGTGCTTCCCCTCAAGCTCCACATGGAAAAGGAAGGGAGATGAAGACATCCCCACAAACCTCACCAAATCGTTGAAGGCCTTGAGTTTAGCGTAACTCAAATCGCGGTTCATTAACACCATCTACCCTAAAAATAGGTCCTTCTAGGTCATAAACGTATCCCTCTACAAAGCTGTATCCCGAGAAAGTCTCCATCGAAGAGAGTGAAGACCACAAGTTCTCTTGAAGGAACACTGGAGATAGACGCTGACTAAAACCCGTTTGAGACCACCGTAAATACTGTGAAAAAGCTGTGAAGAGAAGATCCCACTCCGCCTTACGCCTTCGACGTGATGGCAATTACCCTCTCAGTCGCCTCTTCTACTCAGCACGAGGACCTTCCTCCACGTCATATAAGGATGGTTCTGGACAATTAACGTTTCTTTTTAGACCGTAACTTGAGACCGAGGATTCTATCGAGTTCCTTATAGCGGTTTCTGACCGTGACCTCCGTTACGTCCGCCGCCTTCGCCAATTCCCGCTGAGTGAGGCTCTGATCGTTCATGATGGCAGCGATGTAGAGCGCTGCTGCCGCCATTCCGGTGGGGCCTTTCCCAACAATGCCCTTCTTTTCCTTCGCCCCCTCTAGAAGTTTGATGGCAGTGTTCTGGGTTTTCTGAGTCAGTCCCACGTGGGACGCAATCTTTGAGATGTACTTGGAGGGGTCGTCTACTGGCATCTTGATATCGAGGTCGCGTTGGAGTAGTCGGTAGCACCGTGAGATCTCTTTCCGCCGCCGTGTGCTCGCTTCCGCGATCTCCTTGAGGCTTCGCGGCGTCCGCGTCAACCG
>DAOVBJ010000046.1 GCA_030670615.1 Candidatus Bathyarchaeota archaeon
GTGATATCACTAACGATATCAGAGGTGATAAAATTATGTATAGAGAACATTTTCCACATGAGCGTCGATACTTAGCGAGACATAGACGTCCTGGGGGACGTAGATACCCTTGGAGACGTAGATTCTTAACCCAAGAAGAGAAAAAAGAACTGAACGAAAGAAGGATGAAGCGGATAGAGCAATACAAAGAGTTCTTGGAAAAAGAGTTAGCTGGAGTAAACGAGCATTTAGAGAAATTGAAGAAAGAATCACAAACGGAAAAATAACTAGCTTCGAATGCGTAACATTGCACGCAGATTTTTTTATGCTAACGTCTACAATACGCGACGAGTTTTCTGAAGTGTTGAAATCTCACGAACGAAACATCGTGTAGACGAGCTCGGCTTTCTTTTTAGCCACTTACCTGCGATTTTATCGACGATTTTGAATGCTATATAAAAAGAGGGCCACTCGGCGCTTATTACAGACTTACTTTGGTCATCTGTGAAGACCCTTGTCCTGAACATGCTGAGGCAGTATCATGGCTGAGTGAATTATCCAGTGTGGCAGTATCTTCCGACTTGGTTAAACTTGAGGTATTTATTAAATGACTCTCTAGACAGGACCTCAAGGAACACTGGAGTAAACATACGCTAACAGCTTTGAACATGAAACAAAAAGCTTACCAACAACATTACCGAATAAAAGCGAAAAACTAAACAATATATACAAATCGGAAGATGTAAGGTAAGGAAATGTATCTTCCCTTATCTTGATCTCTTTATAGTTTTTCCCCAACTTTAGAGACCGCATCGGCATCGATGCTTATGTGAAAAAGTATATGATGGGGCTTCGTGGAATGATTGGTTGAGACCCGCGCCTTCTTTCCGGTTTTAGTTAGCTAGTGTCCGTATAGCTTGTTCTGCAAAATCAATTATCCAGAAGGGGATGTTCGTTAAATAACTTTAAGACAGATCGATTTAAGATTGTGAATGTGAAATGTCTTAATTGAATACGGAGTGATGTTGTGTCATGAAAATAGATGAGGAAAAATGCGTTGAATGCCAGTTGTGCATGGCGTATTGTCCTGTAGGCGCGATAAAGTCGTCAGATGAAGACGTCTACGTAGACCAGGAGTCGTGCGTCGAGTGTGCTGTCTGTCTGAAGAGCGGGGTGTGTCCACAAGAAGCTTTCTACCAGCCTCCCTTGGAGTGGCCTCGAATTCTTAGATCCCAATTCAGTGATCCCTTGGTAGCCCATCCCGTGACGGGAATAATGGGTCGGGGAACGGCGGAGATGAAGACGAATGATGTCACCGGCCGCTTCCGGGAGGGAGAGGTGGGCTTCGCCATAGAGATGGGCCGCCCAGGAATCTCGACGAGCCTCATCGACGTGGAGAAAGTTGCCATGGCTCTGGTGGGAAAGGTAGATTTTGAAGCCCTTAATCCAGTAACTGTTCTGTTGGACAAGGGAACGGGTAGGTTCAAGGACCCAAGGGTGAGGGGGGTGAGGGCTCTGTCGGCCATCATAGAGTGCAAGACAACAGAGGACAGAGGCCTCGAGGTCTTGAATATCCTCAAAGAGGTATCTGAAAAGATTGACACGGTCTTCAGCCTCTGCGTCATCAACAGATGCCAGGGCCACAAGGTCCCATTCAAGACTAGGATGGAGGAAGCCGGATACACGCCAAGGATTAATGGTAAGACCAATGTGGGATTGGGGAGGCCACTGGCATGACTCACACCCATCACCGAAGGGGCTCCAGGGAATCCCTCGAAAAGGACTTCGTGGTCTTAGCCATGATCGACCCAGCAGTCAAAGCCCAACATACCTATAAAGAACCCTTGACGGAGCGGGTTACGCGGTTTCTAGATATCTGTGGGAGGCATAATCCCGTTGCTCTAGCTGCTCGCACACCTGATAGACGGCTGCGGTACCTCAAGGGATGGGACGCCAACATGGACGGCGGCATCCACCGCGCAGCGAACGTGAGTGAAATAACATCTTGTGAGGATATTGAGGGAATTGGACACGCTGTATATACCAACAAACCCGATGTAGCAGGCTTACTAGAGGAGCTGAAGGATGCTGATCTGGGACTCAGCATAGTTGTGAGCGGCGTATTCGAGGAGGTCTTTGACGCATGTGAGAGGGCGGGAATCGAACCTCACACCGTCAACATGAGCCTAGAGACATGGGGTAAGACCGAACTCCTTCCCAAGAGTCCGGTCCTGGAGCTCTGCACGATGTGCGGCCACGCCATGATTGCCCCAAAACTCGCGGAGACCTTGATGGACAGGGTTAAGAGAGGCGGTATGACACCTGAGGAGGCTGCCGTTGAACTTGGGAAACAATGTACCTGTAACATCTTCAACACAGTAAGAGCCGCAGAGATCATCCGCAGCAACACCATAGAACAAGCACAACCCTAATGAAACCACTAAAAGAGAAGCAGTTTTCAGCTGGCAAAAGTGGTGATCACTGGCCAGCTTTTTGTTTTATATCATTTTGCAAGTCATACGTATAATTGTTGGCAGTTGCGTGATCCAGAAAACCAGTTTTTGCAATCTAATATGCCTAAATAAATAGCTGTACGCAATCTATTTCTATAACATACTCAAAGCCAAATCATATAATAAAATGTAGTGTAGATTACGCGTCTCTGAATTCTAAATACATCTCATACATTCGTTACCAGGTAAACTAAAATAGTTATGAGAATCAACATCGTTCGTGTGATAAAATGAAGTTTGGTGTCATGATATTTCAAGGAGGCTTTACCTATCCTCAGATCAAAGAGCTTTGGCTTATGTCTGAAAGACTTGGTTTTGATTCTGTCTGGGCATACGATCATTTCTCTCAATTAGGCGATTGCCTTGAAGGTTGGACTCTGATCTCCTCGTTAGCACCTTTGTCAGAGAATATCAGGTTT
The DNA here is from genome assembly GCA_030670615.1 of Candidatus Bathyarchaeota archaeon. Lineage (GTDB taxonomy): Archaea > Thermoproteota > Bathyarchaeia > RBG-16-48-13 > DAOVBJ01. The sequence goes on from DAOVBJ010000046.1 coordinate 2,912, forward strand.
GGATTGTTGGTGGCTTGTAATTCCTATCGTCATCCTCCTTTGTTAGCGAAGATGGCTTCAACCCTCGATATTGTTAGTAATGGTAGATTAGAGTTTGGTTTAGGAGCTGGAGACGCTCCTAAAGAATATGAAGGCTATGGGTATCCTTTTCCAAGAGCGTCCATAAGAATTGAACAGTTGGACGAATCTTTAACTATAATAAAGAAGATGTGGACTGAAGTTAGACCAAGCTACAAGGGGAAATACTATTCTATCAAGGAAGTTAGGAGTGGACCAAGACCAATACAGAAGCCACATCCACCCATCTGGATTGGCTCCTTATCAGGTAAGAGATTGATCTCTACAGTTGCAGCTAAACACGCGGATGTCTATAACATCAGAGCTTTCAATTTTGATGATTACATCAGAAAGATGGAGATTTTTAAAAATAGTTGCGAACGGGTTGGTAGAAGTTTTGATGAGGTTGAAAAAACTATACATGTTGATTTCGTCATAGCTAGAAACAGGTCAAATCTCGAGGATAAGCTTGCTCGCTATGCGAAGTTCAAGGGTAGGTCAGTGGATGAATGTAAGAAACGTATTATTTATGGTACACCTGATACATGTTCAGAAACGGTAAAAGAATATAGCGATCTTGGTGTTCAAGGTTTAATACTATGCTTCCAACCAAATAAACGAATCGAGGACTTGCAACTATTTTCTGAAGTAATCCAACAAATTGCTTAGCTAGCTATGAGATTATTTGATGTTTACACAGCAAATTAGCTAACTAAACCCCTTCTTCTTACAGTCATTGAAACCCTGACACTCGACCCGTCTCCTCTGGCTGCGGAAACAGCAACCTTCTTCCCGACCGATCCCGCTATCTCTGCAACATGTCTAAGTGTAAATCCTGAACAGAGTAGGACTGAGTGAATGCCTTCCTCTTTGACAAGCTTTTCGCACACTTTAACTAGCTAAGTCTAACCAAAGAGTAAACTAAACATCCTTTCAAACAGGTAAATCTGACGCATTTAGTTTGACGTACACGATTATTTAGATGAAATCCAGCTATATTATGCCTCATATTACATTATATAGCGAATTAAAATATGTATGCTAACTTGTAAAAAACGTCATAGTGTAACGGTATTGTGTACATCTCCATTTTGACGTGTTTTTCATCAAAAGAAGTAAAAAACGGAGTTTACTACATTTTGATGAGGTCTGAACATGCAAAAAACCCTTTTTTTCCAACTGTTTTACATCTTTTTAGTCCTTTTCCGTAGTTACCTTGTAAAGTGTTGTTTATCCAGAACATCTTGCTAGCAGGCTTATTCGGGTGTCCTTCATGAACTTGGTCTGCGACCATGTGAAACCCATCCTCCAAGCGTATGTCTCAGGCATTTATTTACTAGACAGATAGCTAGCTTCACATCCACGCCATTCATCCGTATTTGCGTAAAAGTTTAAAGTAAGTTAGATGAGGTAAAGATAACTAGGCTTCCCATAGCCTTAAACTATGTGAGAGAGATGCTCGTTGAAGTCTACCGCTTTGGTCCGTAAGAAGGCATTGCTGCTCGAGGCAGGGGCGATCCATCTGCTAAATCCTGAGCTCTCAGCCCATGCTGAAAGGCCATCAGCAGGTCCAGACGCGGGTCTCAAAGGTTTTTACCTCGGGTTTGGGCGTCACCGCGTTCGAATGACCATAGCTCAGAATCTAAGTGAAACACCGTTTAAGCTGAAGAGGGAAGGAGAGGGCTATAGTATTATGCGAGGAGAATCCACCTTCCTGAGGAACGTGACCGTGGAGACCCCCTTCCTTCATTCCCCAAACCAGGCCTTCATAAACCTGGCTTCACCATGTATCTTCAACTGCAAGTTCTGCGCAACCCCAAAGTTGAAGATTAGGTTTACGTTAAGTCCGAGAAAGGTTCTGGCATTAATAAAATCCGCTATGAGGAGGGGCGGGGTTGAGGGCATAGCCCTCACTAGCGGCGTGATCGATTCCGAGGAGAAGACCATCAAGCTCATGGTAGACGCCGTCAGGCTCATCAGGGAAGAGCTTGGCCACGAAATACCGATAGGCGTAGAGCCGTACGTTACCAAGAAAAGCCACATAGATGAGCTTTACAGCGTTGGCAGCGATGAAATGAAGATAAATGTCGAAAGCTTTGATAGAGAAATTATTAAGGCGGTATGCCCCGACATCAACTATGACAAGATCCTTTCAGCACTGGAGTACTCCGTAAACGTCTTCGGAAAGAACAGGGTTTGCAGCAACATCTTGATCGGGTTAGGGGAGTCCGATGACAACGTCCTTCATGGCTTGGAATGGATGGCTGAGAGGGGTGTAGTGGCAAACCTACGACCCTTACTCATCAACCCACTCAGGAGGCAAGACCTCGCTGAGGCAACGCAAGGCAGGGCAGCAAGGCCGAGTGCAGCCAGAATGCTGAAGCTTGCTTTGAGCTATAAATCCATACTGGAGAAGCGTGAGTTGAAGACTTTTATGTTCAAAACCATGTGCCACAAGTGCACGGGCTGCGAAATCACTCCACAACAGGACGTCTGAACAGCACATGCTCACACCAAAGCACTGTGCGGAGGTCAGCGTGATCAACGCTGGAAAAGGGTTCTCGCCAGAGAAAAATATGGAAAAACTGATGGGCAAACCAACATACTACCTGACTAGATACGTTATTTTGAGGGAGAGAGACGATAAATTAAGATCTGGAGAAAGGGCCTCCATCATTGAGGTGAGGACTGAGGGAGAAAATCTTCTGAAGACAATCGTCGGAGGGAAGGTGTTAGCCCACCCAGATAAATGCGTGAGCATAGCGGATCCAGCCATCGACGAGTTCACATTAAACCAAGTAGTGTTGAGAGCCGTTTCAGCGAGGATACATGATGAGGCGGAAGCAGTCATACTATCGGGCAGAAACGAAAACGTAACTTTTGTCTTCCTGGGCGAACAAGACATGAAGGTACCCCTGAAGATAATGCTGGTTGACACCATCCCACCTAGACCGAGCAGGCTGGAGGCTTTAACCACGGCAGCTAGGGCTTCGGGGCAGATAAGTGAACACATAAAAATAGAGAGCTTAAACGTAGACGCCTCTGAGTTGGTAGAGGAGGTCTACAGGGAAGGTAGGCTGGTCTTCACGCCATGCCCCATAGGAGAACCATTAAGCCCTCACCAATCGATCACAAGCTTCGCGGACATCGTCGAGAGAGCGGAGAGCGGCAAACCAACACTGAGTATAGACCTTATCGGATGCTCACTATCCCAGGCGACCCTTAATAGGCTAAAGGAAACCATGGGATTGAACCTAGAGGTGACCCTAAAAGATATTTGCCCACTACACGCGGCCAGAAAAGTCGCGCCAAGAGTGGATGCGCAGGGCTTCATCGTGAGGTGCTGCAAGAGTGTGGAGAGTACTAGGACTATCCACATCCGCGGTAAGCCCGTGATGGTTCTCCCTTGGGCTCCCTCACTCGGAGACCTCGTGAAGGCTTTTGATGACCTGGTTACGCTGGTCGCAAGCTTGGATGTGGTATAAGGCTGGTTCGTGTTTGGCGTCTCATAGACAGCGGCTTAGTAGATGGACCCACAAGCCAAGCCATAGATGAGGCCATTCGAGAGGCGAGATTGGGGGGGATGATCCCCAATACACTCCACCTATACAGGAGAAAGCTGCCCACGATCTCGATAGGAAGATACCAAAGCATTGAGGACGTCGTGGACTTGGAGTACTGCAGAGAGCACGGAATAGACATAGTTCGCAGAACGAGTGGGGGAGGGACAATATACACGGATTCAAACTGCTTGGAATACGCTGTAGTAGTCGACCAAGGATACCCTGAAATACCGATGGACCTCGAAGGATCCTTCAAGGTCATATGCACTGGAATAATCACAGCGCTTAAGAAGCTTGGTATAGATGCCTCCTATAAGCCGGTAAACGACGTACAGGTTAGAGGGAG
>DAOVBJ010000116.1 GCA_030670615.1 Candidatus Bathyarchaeota archaeon
AAGTTGAGGTACATTTCCTGCTAACTTTCCCCAGCCAGCTGATGGAGGAGGCTTGGCTTCTACCGCTGTTTGACCCCGTTCAGCAAGAAACCTGGGGTGTATGGAATGATTGTAGCGTATCGTATCGAAGCCCGCTATTCCCGGCAGGATGATTTTTGGTCCACCGCCGAAGCCTGTGATCGGGTGTGGAACGATGCATCCGATAGCTATCCGCAAGTCGCATGCCATAAATTCGCTATTAATATGGACAGGCGTCCCTCTACCCGTATCGCCCACGTGGGTCAAATATCCAAAGGGATTATGATTGTAGACAGGGAACCGCTCAACAACGTCTTTTCCCAGCTTCTTGACAAAATCAACTCGATCAGCGGCGCTGTGCATTCCAAGAGCCACAATGAAGCGTATATGGTCGTCAGATATGCCGTTATCGTTCAACTCTTTGAGGAGAAAAGGTATAATCCGATAGGCTCTGGTTGGTCGCGTCATATCGTCTACAACTATCACGGCCTCTTTGCGTGTTTTAGCCAGTTCACCGACAGTCTTTGAGCCGATAGGGTTTGAGAGCGCTGTTTTAATTCCCTTATCATCCAACGGTGGGAGGCTGTCTCCATCCATGGGATACATTTTGACTTTCCACTCAGATGGAAATCGAAGATGAAGCGATGTATCGCCATACCATAAAAGTGTTGGCACTGAAACTTCAATCATACTCCTAACTCCTTACCTATCGTAAGCTAGCTATCGTATGTCTTTATATCATTTCTTATGTTTATACGCACATATCATTATCCAACATAGCTTTGTTTGGTTTGGGGACTGAATTAATCCCGGTTTTTTAAAAATAGTATTGAGTTCTCGGCTAGAGTTCCCAAGAGGTTTGTCAGTGAAAAATGTGCCCATGCACTAATTTAGGTTTTTTACTCGTGTATATTGGCTTTGCCAAGACGTGCTTTATGAGTTTATCCGTTGCCTTTGCTGCTAGTTCGTTAGCAAGATAAGGCTTCTTTTAAGAGTGGGAAAAACTATGTGAAGGTCTTGACATCTTGTTATCAGCTTAAACGTTGCTGCCTTCTGTGGTGACTGTTTGTTCTATCTCGAAGGGTCTCAGCTTGTTTAGGAGGAAATGCAGCATTGTCCATGTGGCGAAATAGGCTACAAAGGCGTGGGGGGTCGTCCATCCTCTTGCGTAGTACATGGCGCCTCTCTGAATGAGGCTCCATTCAGCTGCGGCTCCTCCCGCTCCAAAGAAAAATAAGTTGAGCAGGATGAGAGAGTATCGTAAAGACGGGTTCGATTGATTTCGATACTTTGATATGAAGGAGGTGTGTGCAGACAGGACGTACAACGCCCAAGCGGTTCCGCCGAAGAAACAGGTAAGCATCACTTCGATGGGCACGGCTAAAATAGTGAAGGAGCTGCCAGTGGTGCCCCAAAAACCAAAAACGAGAGTGCCCACATTCTCAAAGACAAAGTCGAAGACCATTAAAAAGGTTCCAAGGAGTAAGGCGGCTTTCAGATTCTTTGGAGTACTCTTTCGATATTCAAACAGGAACAATAGCACCGAAATCGACGGAATAATCCACCAGTTGAATGGCACTGAAGAAGGGATTAAGAAGACGCCTAGCCCAAAAAAGAAGATAATAAATTCAAGGATATACTCGTAATTTGAACGTTCGGTATTCATCGATTTATTCATCTCGTACCCAGGTAAATAATTTATACCACCATCAACAAAGGAGCGATTTATAGGTTTCTATCAAGAAAGCTGAAACACCGTTTATCCTGTCGTAGAGCAGGAAGGAGCTACCCATCCGTAGCTAGATAGCTCTGGTGAAGTTTGTGAGGTGAAATGACCCGCTTTGCTGGGGAGATCTTGGGACACCTTCCACGGTGGCGGATTATGATTCCCTGATTGAAGAGTTGAGGTGGCCGAGGTAAAAGACGCATACAGGTGTTCTGAGAGATATAAGTGACGCACACTAGTGTTTCTTTGCTTAGCTATCTAGCTCTACGTCTCATTCCCGTGTGAAGTTATCTAAAACAATAACCTATCTAGTGTGCTTGGCATACCGTTCCCTGTGCTCCTTTCTTTCTTGATCGTTGATCAGGCGTTCTGTCTTACGGGTTCCAGCTCAAACCTCTCATTTATCTAACATTCAAGGTAGGGAACGTCAATGAGAGGGGAAATGTAATGCTGAGGACGATGATAGTACTCGTTTTTTTCGCCTAACAGTTCCCCGTGATCTGACGTGACCACGATTTTACCCTGCAGGCGGTCTACAAGTTTGGCCACATGGGTTAACACGATCCTCACATTAGCCTCGTATGCTCTTAGTAATCCCTTTCGCCCTACCAAGCGTAGTGCGTCGTTCATAGGTAGTGAGGGTAAGGGCCCGAAAAGACTGCTAATTTTCCAAACCACCCTATTGACTAACGCATCCTTTAGAAAGCGTGATTCGCCGGACAGGATCTTCCAGAAGTATCTGATAACAGGATTCCTTAGCATGAACACCCCAGAACGGAGTTTATCTGGAGATAGAACAGATTCGGGAGCGTGATTGGCAAGGGAAATGTATGGAGCATGCGGTTGCAGGTAGTGAATGATCAGCCTCTTGTCGGGATGCCTGAGTGTTGCGGCGATGACAGCTGCATTCACCTCTTCTGGAGGAACGGTTCCCACGGCCTCATTCCATCCGAAGTCCCACACATCGACAATTTTATGAAAATAGTCTCTGGCATCAAACCCTACCACGTCCACGCCCCTCGAGTTAATGTAGGGATTTGCGGAGACATAGACTACATCGTCGTATCGACGCGTAAACGTCTTTTTCAGCCATTCTGAGGTGGCTGAGGCAGGAGATCGGGCTTTTCGAAGCGTACCCCGCAAGTAGTTTCCGTAGACTTTTTGAAAATAGTCGTATCGACAGGCGTCTAAGATGATGAGGTAATCCCACTTCTCATCCATTAGATTCGTTTTGCCTTTTCCCTCCACCGCATATTCCCGCAATTGCATCACGACAATCTGAAAAACACCTAGGTTCATAATAAGCTTTAATAATTATCACTGTACTCAAGACGTGTAACCTCGCTCGATGGCACAGTCCCACATCGGCGCGTTACAGATCTGGTGAAGGTATTGGATAGACGGATACCGCTCGGAGATGCGCTATCAAATAGGGTCAGATCGCCCTTCAGAGATTTTTATTTTCTTCTGAAGAATTGCCGCTTTCACCTCATAGCTCCCTACATAAATGGATTCGTTGTATTATTTGGTTTTCTCAGCGCATCGGAAGTGAGCGATTTCCTCTCGATTAACACCATCCTGGTGTTTCTGTTTTCAATCCTGCACACGGGAGCCATTTACTCGTTGAACAACATCTATGATGTTAAATCCGATGCAAAGCAATTAGCCACCAATAAAGACTTCGCCCGGTGGAATCTTTCCGCGAAGAATCAAGTAGCCTTGGGAAACATTTCCAGAGGAAAAGCCTCTCTCTTTTCCATCGGCCTATTCTGTTTATCAACGCTGTATTTCTATTTGGCTGGTGGACTGTGGGCCGCCTTTTTTTCGTTGATCATCTTCATCGTCGGGTGGGCTTATTCAGCGCCCCCCCTCAAACTGAAAAACCGATTTCTGTTAGATTTAGTCATCCATGGCCTCTTCTGGGGGAGTTTCCTCTTTCTCATGGGCTCCTCCATGAAGCATATCGGTTCCTTAAACTCGGTTATGCCCCACTTGATCCTTATCTTCTTCGCGTCAATTCTCTGGGAGTTTCACAATCACTTTGAAGATTATCGTGCAGATAAGGAGACAGGTAGCCTCACCTTCGTGGTGAGACTCGGACTGAGACGGTCCTTTTACGTGTACCTGTTTCTGGTCAGCGGAGCCATCGCCTATTCCCTCTTTCTCATACCCATAATGTGGTCGACGACCGCGTTTCTCGGCGCAATGATCCTGTATCTTATCAGCGGACTGAAGACTGCGAAGGAAAACGCTTTGAAAACCATGTTTTTGCCTCGAAAGCATTTCTATGTGGCGAACCTCTTTTTTATTCTCTGGATCGCAACGTCCATCTACTTTCGATGAGAAACCTTCGAATTGACGCTTTGGAGGTCTCCTAAAAATCATCAACTCAAATGGTAAGTTGTCGCTCTTCAGGTTACTGCTTTATCAGTTTTTGTCTCGCAGTTTCTAGTTGTTTGATGTTGTTGATGGTTAACCAGTCTCCGTCCAACTCGGTTGAGTAGAGGACATTATCGTGCGCCATTCTCTGCAGGGCAGT
>DAOVBJ010000103.1 GCA_030670615.1 Candidatus Bathyarchaeota archaeon
TTATCGGATAGCGAGACGATAGTTATCTCTATGCCTGCCTCTGTTTCGAAAGATGTACACATAGCGTTGTCATCCCAGGCAAGGGCATGCTTCATGCATGATGCCTCGCGAGGTCAACTGGCCCGTCTCGCTGTCTTACGACTTTAGGCCCCTAATAATAATTTCTAAATTATTAAAAGAGTTAGCCCTCCTTGCAGAACCCTGACTCGACTCTTCCAAAATAAAAGAGCCTCATCAAGGATCCACTCAGATGGCTTGACGGGCAGTGTGTGCAAGGAGCAGGAACGTATTCGCCGCTAGATGCTAACCAGCGACTACTAGGGATTTCGGCTTCATGAGGGCGAGTTGCAGCCCTCAATCCCGACTGAGATAGGGTTTAGGGATTGCCTTCCTTTTTCAAGGTCGGATCCCTCTGTCCCTACCATTGCAGGCCGCGTGTGGCCCGAGGCATTCGGGGCATACTGACCTGCCGTTGCCCCCCCCCTCCTCCACCTTATCGGTGGCAGTCCCGTTAGTGTGCCCGGCATTCCGTTGGAATTCGATGGTAACTAACAGCGGGGGTCTCGTTCGTTGCCTGACTTAACAGGACACCTCACGGCACGAACTGTCGACGGCCATGCACCTCCTCTCAGCTTGTCTGGCAAGATCTTCAGTCTGGCCTTCATTCTGCTGTCAGCCCCGGTAAGGTTCCCGGCGTTGACTCCAATTAAACCGCAGCCTTCACCCCTTGTGGTGCTCCCCCGCCAATTCCTTTAAGTTTCAGCCTTGCGGCCGTACTCCCCAGGCGGCGGGCTTAACAACTTCTCTGCGGCACTGGAGCAGCTCGTGGCTGCCCCAACACCTAGCCCGCATCGTTTACGGCTGGGACTACCCGGGTATCTAATCCGGTTCGCTCCCCCAGCTTTCGTCCCTCACCGTCAGGCACGTTCTAGTCGACCGCCTTCGCCACTGGTGGTCCTCCAAGGATTATAGGATTTCACCCCTACCCCTGGACTACCGTCGACCTCTCCCGTCCTCTAGCATAACAGTATCTTTTGCGGCCCAACGATTGAATCGTTGGATTTAACAAAAGACTTGATAAGCCGGCTACGAACGCTTTAGGCCAAATAATCGTCCTTACCACTCAGGGGGCTGGTATTACCGCGGCGGCTGACACCAGTCTTGCCCCCCCTTTATTCCATCGGATCCTTACACCGATGAAAAGCCATCCTCATCGGACGGCACTCGGGATAACCCCATCACGCTTTCGCGCATTGTGGAGGTTTCGCGCCTGCTGCACCCCGTAGGGCCTGGAACCTTTTCTCAGTTTCCATCTCCGGGCTCCCCCTCTCAGGGCCCGTACCGGTTATAGGCTTGGTAGGCCGTTACCCCACCAACAACCTGATCGGACGCGGTCCCATCCTCGGGCGACGCTGGAAGCATGTTCCCAGACTCTTTCGATGATAAGCCATTCCAGGTATAATCATCTAGTGGGTATTAATCCCAGTTTCCCGGGGTTATCCCCATCCCGAGGGTAGGTTAACTACGTGTTACGGAGCCGTTCGCCGCGCTCTCTACATAGCTTGAGAGCGCTCGACATGCATGGCTTAGTCTCATCCCGATAGCAGTAAGGTCCGGCAGGATCAACCGGATTTATAGGAGTTTTTTTACCGCTTTCGCTGGATAAGGGATTTGCGGATGAGCTGTGAGCCTTCTTCAGACCTAAGTTCCGAGCAGATTTAGCTGGCTTATTTAGGTCTACATATCTGTACCCATAGTTGGAGGTCAGCTGTTTCATTCATTAGGCGTTACGCCTTAAGTGTCTAAGCGACGCCGCCATTACGTATGGGGGTATAGCCATTTCTTGGCATCGTATTTAATGTTTTCTGATGATATAAAGTTATCTTAGCAGTATTGAACCGTTACCGCCCACCTTTTTTTAGAACAGGGAGTCTTCTTTCGAGTTAGAAATTACGGTTTTTCACATCACTGTTAGCTAGCTAACTCTGTGTCCTCGTCCAAGAACGAGAGTGTTACTGGAGTAACGTGTCGAATGCATAATTCGATGATAGGACGGTGTCAAATTCTTGTAAGTCTGGATAGGACGAGACGTGATCATAAGTAGTCACCGCGGAAGGCTAAAGGAATAAACGATTCTGGAAACTACTACGTCCTTTTCAGATCCTAATCTGACGAATAGGAGGGAGTAATCGTTCGTTCGATCTAAAGAAACGGAGTAGCCTACGGAGCAGTGGGTAGTAGGAGTATGCACTTCGTTATTGACTTTGCGGGAAAAGAAGAGGAGTTAAGATCATTCTGTTGGATAACTCTCTTGAAAATACTTCTTGGGAATGAGCCTCAGTATACCTAAAATCCGCGTTTTCACACTCCAATTATCAAAGGTCATGTGCCCTCTCTCAAGACGCTCACGCGTTACGATGCCAATTTCGTAAAGGTCGTCTAATGCTTGTCGAACGCTGTACAACGGTGCATCGACGAGAGAGGCTAAATCGCGAGAGGAAATTTGTTCTTTTCTCTCGAGGAGTACAGCGTAAAGTCTTAAGGCTAAATCGTTTTGACGGCTTAAAACGCGGTTACACGCTTTCCAGAAACGCCAGTCCCCAGGTGTCTCATCGATGATCATGATGTTTATTGGCTTGTCAATTTTACTTATCTTTATTTTTTCTTCAATATGCACGTCGACACCTCTTGACTGATAGGTTCTTCGGGTTTCCCGTCTTTAAATAATCAGATCTGGCGTTCTTCCGCGTTTTTCTCAAGTAAGATTTTTCGATTGGTTGTTATTATAATAAGTGAACGGTTATTAAAGATGTTGCAGTGTATTGATGACGGGAGAAGAGACCACTCCAAATCGTAAAAAGGGAAAAGAGTCAGGTACTTTGTCGTCGAAAGAAGAGATGAGAAAGTGGAGACGCCTCCTCTTTCGGTAATGTTTCTTAGTGTCCAGTGAGGCTCACGGATTAAATTTTTTTTCTCGGCGATTTTTTATAAGACTCATTACACTTTTATCCTAGACACCAATGTGAAAAAGGTCTGAGCACATGATGCCCACACTCCTTTCCGGTAAGTGCATCACCCTCTTCGATGATGTGGTCCACGGGTGGTCGAGGTTATTGGTTGTCAAAACCCGCCTTCCATATTCGGGTAGAGACGAGTGAACATAAAGCAGTCTCTCTCACACTTCAAACCTGACTATACCTTTGGTGCGTGAGTTGGCTGGAGATACATCAGGAAAGAGGGGGCCATTTGAAAGCCTTTATATTCATCTTTGGGAATTACTGAGAATGCTTCAAAGGAAGTGAATAGGTAATTTGCCAACGGTCTACGACGTTCCAAGCGATGTTCTCATAGAACGGGTTAGAGAATACTTAAAAATGAACGCTCCAGACGTAGCCCCGCCTAAGTGGGCGTCCTTTGCGAAAACGAGTTCTCACGTAGAAGAACCCCCGGTTCAGAGTGATTGGTGGTACACTCGGTGCGCATCCCTTCTGCGGAAAACGTATCTCCGCGGCCCCATAGGCATAGCCCGATTGAGGAAGGAGTATGGAGGCAGAAAGAGTAAGGGCAGTATCGGAAAACACAAAAGTCCTGGAGGCGGCGCTATTGTGAGACACGCTCTTCAACAGCTGGAGCGTGCAGGGCTCGTGCAGACAATTGTAGGGAAGGGACGAGTGTTGACGAGTGAAGGACGATCCTTGCTCGATCGATTATCCTTTGAGGTAAAGAAGCAACTTGAGAAAAGCATTCCAAAACTCGAAAAATATGGGTGAGTGTAGAAGCAATGGGTTCTGACCCAGAACTTGAGGACATCCGAAGGAGGAAACTACAGGAACTAAGGGGGAACGTGGCGGCAGAGGAGCAAAGAGCTGAAAGACAGAAAACCTTGGAAATGCAAAAAAAGGCGTTGCTCCGTCAAGTTCTAACGACCGAAGCCAGACAAAGGCTCAACCGAATCAAGCTGGTGAAACCCCAGTTTGCAGAGCAAGTCGAGCTTCAACTGATTCAGGTGGCCCAAAGCGGTAGAATCCGACTCCCAATAGCCGACACTCAACTGAAAACCATTCTCAGAAATCTCCAGTCGCCCAAGCGAGAGATAAAGTTTAGGAGAATATAACGATGGCGAGGAATAAGCCGACAGCAAAGAAGAAGCGATTGATAAAAGCGGGAATCCGAAGTCAACCCGTTCCAACCTGGGTTGTTGCCAAGACACGGGGACATGTTCGAGTTAACCCGAAGAGGCGTAATTGGCGGAGGAATAAGCTCAAACCATAGGGGGATGAATTGATGTCTGATAGGGAAGAGGAGGAAATAGTCGAAGAACGCGTCTACACGATTCCTCTTAAAAAAGCGTGGAACGCTAAGATTAAAAAGAGAGTTCCCCGAGGCGTGAGGCTCGTTCGTAGCTTCGTTGAGAAGCACATGAAGGTTGAGAACCCCATTATAACTCCGGAAGTAAATGAATACCTCTGGAAAAGGGGTGTTGAAGGCCTTCCCAGACGGGTGCGCGTCAGAATCACAAGAGACGTCGATGATATTGTAAAAGTGTATCTGGTGAAAGGAGACTGAGTTGACCGTACACGCATTTGATTTAATGGGCAGTCCCAACATCGGCGTATACGCGCTGACAACCAACAGT
>DAOVBJ010000202.1 GCA_030670615.1 Candidatus Bathyarchaeota archaeon
TCCCGCGGTCACTCCATCGGGCTTCACGGCAACCTGGTTATCTAATATGTCGAGCCACCGCCAAACCTCTCTTTGAACACTCTTCACGCTCGTATAGTCCTTTGGATCGAAGACCTTGAATTGGGGGTTTAAGCCTGGTTCCACCTCTTGGAAGAGTCGGCGCTGAGCAACTTTACTCCCTTCAATGGCGTACTCCTTGGTAGGGCAAATCATGGGTATCCCTGCTTCCCGCTCAACTAGATCCCTCACGCCGTTAATGATGGGTTGTTCAGGCCCTACAATCCCAAAATCGATTTCACCCCGATATCGCTGCGCGAAGCTGCAGATTGCTTCCACATTCAGGTCAGGGATGACGACGTGGTGCTTCGCCCTCGCCACGTTGAAGGGGTTTCTGTTCCTATCGACGATGTAGGCTTCAACCCGGTATTCCTCGCTTCCGCAGAGGGCATCAACGATGGCGACTCCCCTCGACCCGTAGGTCACGACTAGAACACCCATTCGCTCCATCCAAATCACCACCGATAATTGTTTTGTGACCAGTCAATGGCAGGGTACTCGCTGGTGAGGCAACCCATGCACAGCTCGTTAGGGGCAAGTCCGATGGAAGCCTCGAGGTCTTCCAGGGTGTTGTAGTGGAGGGATGTGGCTCCCAGCTCGTTACACACCCGTTGGCTGAGTTCCTCGTGGGAGAGGCCGTGATACTTGCTAGCGATCAACTCACCTCGATGGAAATCGACGCCGTAATGGCATCTGTCCATGAGAGGTGGACAACTTATCCTGACATGGATCTCCTTTACACCAACCCGCTTCAACTTGTTGATGACCATGTTCCTCATGTTGGTTCCCCGGACAATGCTGTCGTCTACAACCACCACACTCTTCCCTTTAGCAATTGAGGGAAGAACATTCAGCTTTTTACTCGCATTCCTCTCCCGAACCGCTTGATCGGGCATAATGAAGATCCTCCGATACATATATCTATCCACCTGAAAAACTTCTCGAAGCGGAATCCCTGAAGCCATCGCATAGCCAGTCGCTGCACTCCTCCCCGAGTCGGGAACAGGGACAACCATGTCCGCGTCGACACCGAATTTCTCCGCTAACGCTCTTCCCAGATTTTCCCGGACCTTATAGACGGGAACGCCCTCGATCACCGAATCCATCCTAGAAAAGTAAACCCATTCAAACATACAGTGACCGTGGCGTGGGCAATCAAAGACTTTACAAGCGTGGATGCCGGAGTCGTCCAGGATAACGACTTCACCTGGCTCCACGTCTCGGATGAACTTCGCGTCGAGATAGCAGTCGGCGAAGGCTACGGACTCGGAGGCAAAGAAATAGTCGTCACCCCTCTTACCGAGACAGAGGGGTCTTATCCCCAGAGGATCCCTTATAGCGGCAATCTTGGGTTTCTTTCCACCCAACAAGATCAGTGCAGAATAGGATCCATCTATCATTGGGGCGATGTCGTGGTAGATTTGTTCGACTGTTTTCACGCCAAGTTCACTACCCAAGAGACGAGCTAAGAGCCTCGTGTCGGATTCTGTAGGCTGTGGATTTTCCTCTCGGAGTTCCGGCTTCAGATTGTAGAGATTTCTGAGATTGCCGTTGAAGGCAAAAGCGTAGTCTATTCCGTGTTCAGACTTCATGGTTAGGGGCTGGGCATTCTCTAAGGTGCTACGACCGGCTGTCGAATAGCGCTCATGGCCTATCCCCAGTGGAGCCTTAACGTTGTTGAGGAATATCTTGGATTCAGACATCAAGCCCATGCTGGTAAAGGTTTTAAACTCGCCGTTATAGACCGATATGCCCACAGATTCTTGACCTCTGTGTTGTAAGGCGCTTAATCCTTCCTGGAGGAGACGAAGAACGTCGTCTTCTTCCGCGGTTGAAACACCCACGACGGAGCAGTTTTCAGTTATTTTCATTACTACACCAAAAGTGGATAAAAATATTTAAATTTATTTACTTCATTACTGTAAAATATACATAAGAATGTATATTGGTCGTGGTGTGTAACGACAAACGTAAAATAGAACCTGAAGAGAAAATAGTGGTGGCAGGGAAACATATTGACGGAGGATAAAGTCGTTTTAATCATGGGCTCAGGCAGCGATGAAGCGTTTTCACTGGACATCGAAGTTGCCTTGAAGGGATTCGATGTCAAATACGAGGTGCGGGTCGCATCCGCTCACAAGACTCCGAAAAAGCTCCTACAGCTATTAGCGGAGTACGAGGCCAGTGGAGACCGAATTGTTTACGTTACGGTGGCTGGAAGATCAAATGCCTTATCGGGCTTCGTCGACGCCAATACCGTTCAACCGGTCATCGCCTGCCCGCCCTACTCTCCTAAGTTTAGCGGAGCAGACCTCTACTCAACCCTCAGGATGCCGAGTGGCGTCTGCCCCCTGGTCGTACTCGAACCAGCAAGCGCAGCGCTAGCAGCGATCAAGATCCTTGGCTTAGGCAATCCTCGTCTCGAAGAAGGCATCCGTCAACAACAACGGCAAAATAGTGGGCGGGTTGAAGACGCTGATGAACGATTGAGATTGTCACGAGGAGGTGGGTGACGACGCGTCTCATCAAGTCGGGTAAAGTAAAGGAGGTCTACGAGGTCAGTGACCGAGAACTTGAATTCGTATTCTCCGACAGAATCTCGGTCTTCGACAAGATCATACCCTGCAACATCCCCGACAAAGGGGAGACGTTAGCCCGGACCAGTGCCTACTGGTTTGAAGTTGTCGAGGAGCTGGGGGTGCGAACCCATTATCTCCG
>DAOVBJ010000204.1 GCA_030670615.1 Candidatus Bathyarchaeota archaeon
ACTTCCACCAACCTCCGATATATCTTACGTAAAACCTGCATTTTTAGTCTTTGGTCAAACCTTAAGCACTTTTTAAAGCAAAAAACTAATAAGATAAAGATTAATAAGATAAAGATGTTAGAAGAGTCTTACAAGTAATAAATCGGTGTATTCCAGGAGCATTTGAGAAGATAAATGGTTGAGATTTGTTCAACGTGTGGGCTTCCAAAGGATATCTGTGTCTGTGATACAATCAGTAAGGAACAACAGAGAATTAGGGTTTATCGGGAATTCCGGAAATGGAGACGCCCTGTTACCATTATTATGGGCGTCGACGGTAAGAACTTCGATATGGGCCGAATAACTCATACTTTGAAAAAGTTGTGTGCTTGCGGAGGAGCATTAAAGGGAAACCAAATAATTCTTCAAGGCGATCACCGAAGAAGAGCTCGAGAGATTCTGACGGACCTTGGTTTTCCAAGCGAAAACATTGAAATCTCCTGATCCCTTCACACTTGAAGTGACGTTCTCCTTAACGCCTGCAAAGAGAAGACATGATTAACGATAAAAGTGTCTAGAACTCTAAGTTGAAGGACCTTCTGAGACCTTTATATCGATTCCTAACAGTGACCTCTGTGACACCTGCCGCCTCAGCAATTTGCTTTTGAGTCTTTTTCTCGCCTTCAAGCACGCAAGCGATGTAGATCGCTGCGGCAGCCATACCTTGAGGATCCTTGCCAGCAATTAACTTTTTTTCCTCAGCACTATGAAGTAGTTTGATGGCAGTTTGTTGCGTCTTTTCGTTAATAGCTATTTTTGAAGCGATCTTCGGGACGGAGTTGACCGGATTAGCTACAGGCATCTTCAAGTCCAGTTCTCGTATGAGAAGGCGATAACATCGAGCTATGTCCTTCCTTTTAACGTAGCTTGCTTTGGACACTTCTTTTAAGGTTCGTGGAGTCTGCGTGAACCTGCAAGAGGCGTAGAGCGAGGCTGCGGCTATGGCTAGAATCGAACGACCTCTTACTAATCCCTTGTCTAATGCGCGGCGGTAGATCAAGGCGCCCTGTTCTTTTATGGAGGGAGGAACGCGTATTTTATCGGTTAAGCGGTCGAGCTCAGCCATGGCTTTGGATAGATTGCGGTCAATCGAGGAGTGAACCCGTGCCCGGATCTGCCATTTTCGGAGCCGTAGCATTTGTAACCGTGTGGATGCAGGAAGCTGTCTTCCGAAGGCATCTTTATTCACTTTGTCGATTACCGTGGACAGTCCCTTATCGTGAACAGAAAGGGAACTGGGGGTGCCCACACGACTTCTCATCTGCTTTTCTTGTCGCGTAAAAGCCCT
Source organism: Candidatus Bathyarchaeota archaeon (assembly GCA_030670615.1). Taxonomy (GTDB): domain Archaea; phylum Thermoproteota; class Bathyarchaeia; order RBG-16-48-13; genus DAOVBJ01. Next base: position 1,328 of record DAOVBJ010000204.1, read on the forward strand.
CCATTCCGGGCCTTCATCGAGAACATTATCGTGAATAACCAGTCCACAATCACTGCAGATAACCTCTCCCATTCCATAGTCTTCGATGAGATTACTGCTTCCACATTCGGAGCAACTGTTGGTGCTTATAGAAAGCTGCTTAATGCTTTTTTTAGACAATCATTCTTCTCCTAGTTAGATCGTCTTACCAGAATCGTGAACTCGAATTTTATTTTCAGAAGAATCCACATCAACTAAGCACTAAGACAATACTGATTCTAGTCTTCCCAAAGACCAATAAAACTAGTATATAAATCTTATGACCGGCTAAAAGCGATGGCGCCGATATAGATTTTATCATCCTTACAAAGTGTGTATTCTTGAAGGCGGTCAACACCAAGCGTCGTATGTGAGCTGCAGAAAACTAGCTAACAGCTAGGTTGTGTAAGCTGTTAGACGTTACATAACCTTTGATAATCCATTATTTTCGTAAACTATAAAGAGCTTTTCGCATCTTGATAAACCGTAGTGGTATGGTGAGAACGAAGATTGTACAGTCCTTCATCATGGAATTTTCTGGGTTTAGATGGCTTCGAAACGAGCTTTGAAAATGCTAGGTTCATAATCATTCCAGTTCCCTACGATTCAACAGTGAGTTACAGGCCCGGAAGCAGAAATGGGCCCCATTGCATCATTGATGCTTCACGTAACGTCGAACTTTTCGATATCGAGTTGGAAGACGAGCCCTACAAGAAGGGCGTGTTTACCTTAAACGAATTGGTGCCCGTTAGAGGAAATGTTTTGGAGACCTTGGATGAGATCGATCGCATCACAAAGGGCGTTATTCAAAGAGGAAAAATTCCCGTCGTGATAGGAGGGGAACACACGATAACGGTGGGAGCGGTTAAATCCCTTCCACGAGACGTGGTTGTCGTGGATTTGGATGCCCATTCGGACCTTCGGGATAGTTATCAAGGAGACGCTTTCTGTCATGCGAGTACGATGAGACGGATACTGGATCAAGGGAAAACTGTGATTGAGGTAGGCGTTCGCTCTTTGAGTCTGGAGGAATTTCAATTCATTAAAGAGAAGAATCTGCCGGTTTTCTACCGCGAGGAAATTCGAAGGAGAACCCTCAGAGACGTGTTGACAGACATTCGAAGTCTCGTTGAGGGCAAGAACGTTTATCTAAGTATCGACATCGATGTCCTTGATCCTTCAGAGGCGCCAGGCGTCTCCACCCCAGAACCCGATGGTTTAAGCTTCAGAGACGTTCAGGAAATAACTCGAGAAGTCTGCTACTCGTCCAACGTGATAGGCTTAGACGTAGTGGAAGTCGCTCCCATCTCTGGAAGCGTGATCACTGAATTCCTAGCTGCAAAACTTCTGTACAAGACCCTAGGGTATATTCGCGATAAATAGTTTATTGGAGTGTCAATCAAAGGTTCCGGCAAACGCGTAGC
>DAOVBJ010000106.1 GCA_030670615.1 Candidatus Bathyarchaeota archaeon
CTGGAAGAGGCGTCAATCGTAGAAGACTTGGATGACGCTTTGGTGGGGGTTCAGTGGGTCGTTGGAACCACCTCAATCGTCGCGAAAAAGCCGGGTAACCTCCGTCGCACCGCCATCACTTTAGAAGAATTGGCTGAGCAGACGATGAACAGGAAGGAGGAGTTTGCGCTGCTCTTTGGGCGGGAGGGAAGTGGCCTCTCCAACCGAGAACTTGACAGGTGCGACGTCGTTGTGTCCATTCCGTCAAGTTCGACGTATAGAGCGTTGAACGTGGCGTCTGCCGCTGCAGTCGTCTTCTATGAATTACGGAAGGCTGAAGGTAATAGGGGAGGACGAGGGTACCTGGATGAGGCGGACGCGGAGATGAGGGAAAGGATTCTACGATTGTTTGACGCCCTCGCCGTGAAGGGAGGCACGCCTAACCATAAGCGTAGACTCGCGAACAAGGCCTTCAAAAACATCGTTTCAAGAGCATTCATCTCGAAGAGAGAGGCTGCTCTGATCGTGGGTGTTCTGAGGCGGGCCGTCAAGTCCTAGACGCGGATCTCGAGGACGTCTTTATCCTGTAGGACGCGGTTTAAGCCTACTCTCTCCCCCGGATACATGCTTGAACCCCATAGCCGCGCATATTTGAAGTCTTTATAGAAGTCTTTGTGAATCATCTTAGCGGCGTCGCCTATCGTTGACTGCTCTCGCATGATCATCGGCTTCTCTGCTGGAGGCTGTCTAGGCCGCTTGGTGTACACGCGAAGTATTTTGAGGGCTTCAAAGACTCGTTGAGGAATGTTCTCAACGTCTCGCTTTAAGACGGCTGAAACCGTAATAAGTGTCAGGTGATTGAATGCCTCCCTCAGCGTTCTAAACTTTCTCTCAGCACCTGCCACGTCGATCTTGTTCGCGAGCACTATCGTTGGCTTGTAAACGGTCTTGTGAAAGATTGCTTGAGTGACGTCTTCGAGTTCCACGTCTCCCCGAATCTTGACAACGGCGTTGTCAATCTTCATCTTATTCATCAGATGCTTCACATCGTGGACTGAAATGTTCAACTCGCTAAGGGAGACCACTTGAATCCCTCCCGCCTCCTTTCGCTCAATCTCCACCTTCCCCCTCCGCTCCACGATGGTTATGTGGCTTTTATCCAATTCGTCAATCAATGTCTCCAATTGGAGGCGTGGATCTGGGGAGGACAAATCAATGACCAACATGAGGCCGTCGGCGTTCCTCGCCATGCCTAACACCCCTGGGCCCCAACCACTCCCCTTACTCGCGCCCGCGAAGAGGGCGGGAGTCTCTACCAACTGAATTTGAATGTCTTCAAACGCCATCATCCCTGGAATAGGCTTCGTAGTTGTGAAGGGATAGCCATAGATTTCCGGCTTGGCACTGGTTAAAAGCTTCAGGATAGAGCTCTTTCCAGAGCCTGTAAGGCCCAATATAACAATTTGAGCCGCCCCCTCTTTCTTTACGGTGTATCTACTCGCAAGGTAGCTAGATCCCCGCCGCCTCTTCGTTTCTTCCTCTGCCAAACGCAGTCGGGCAAGTCGAGTCTTCAGTCGTGCGCAGAGGCGTTCAGTCCCCTTGTGCTTCGGAATTGCACCTAAATATTTCTGCAGAGCCTCAATTTTTTCAGAGGTTCTTCTGGCTCCAAGATACTTCTTTTCCAAGACGGTGCATTCGGGAGGAAGATTTGTGGGCATTTCAATTAATAAGTGGGAAGCATCGTCTAATTATTGTTTTGTTCTCCACCTCAAACAGCTCTTTAGTCATAACATGTGAGATAGCTGGTGCAACAATCCCCGACACCGAGTGAACAATAGCCTTAAGTCCCACTGAATAACATTAAAATTTACGAGGAGAGTCTCAAAATGACCTATCCCTACAAGAGCAGGGTTTTGGAAAAGCTTGGCGTAAGGTCGATGATCAACGCCTGCAACTGGTCAACTGTAATCGGAGGAACATACCTAGAACCAAGGGTGATGGAAGCCATGGCTGATGTGTCAACAACCTTTGTAGACTTGAGAGAGCTGCTGAAGAGGGCTGGCGACAGAATCGCCGACCTTTGCAAGGTTGACGCTGCATATATTACCGTGGGCGCGGCTGCAGGGATAACTCTCTCAGTGGCCGCTGCAATCGCAGGCAACGACCCAGTGAAGTGGACGACGTTGCCCTTCACCGATGACCCCCCTATCTCTGGAAGGAACCGAATAATCATACAGGCCACCCAATCAGCGTACGATGAACAATTCGCCATGGGAGGAGGCAGGCTGTTGAAGGTCGGCGGCCCGTTAGGGAGTAGCATAAAAGACATCGAATCGGCGATCAATGATAAGACCGCTGGTATAGCCGCTGGCTACCACTACAACATCGTCCCGAGGGGGTGGGTGCCATATGAGGAGGTCGCGAAGATCGCGAAGAAACATGATCTCCCCAGCTTCTGCGACTGCGCTGGAGCATTTCCACCCTACGCAAACCTCCACAAACTAACTGACGCAGGATTCGACCTATCCATCTTCAGCGGCGGAAAGGGTATTCGGGGGCCTCAAAACACAGGAATCATCCTAGGCGATGGCGAGAGAGGAGTAGAGCTAATCCAAGCCATAAGCATGCACTCAGCCCCCAACCACGGCATCGGAAGAGGCTTCAAAGTGAGTAAAGAGAGTATCGTTGGCTTGGTAACGGCTCTGGAGGAGGTCTTGAGCCGAGACGAGGATGAGGAGTACGAGAAGCAGATGGCTAAAGCGGAGTACATGGCTGAGCAGCTTGATGACCTCACAGGCGTCAACGTTAGCGTGATCCCTAACGATGAAAAGACCTACGAGCACCCTCTGATGCCCCGCACCCCTGTCGTCCGCTTAGATATCGACAAGGAGACCTTAGGAATGAAGACGATTCAGAGCCTTTATGCGGCGATGAGGGAGGGCGAGCCAGGGATCTACCTCCGATTTCCGAGGTTTGAGGACAGGGAGTTTGGCCCCTTCACCAGCCGCGCCTCAGTACTCCTCTTCACCTACTACCTGCGTGACGGAGAGGAGAGAATAGTTGCCGAGAGGATGAAGAGCGTCCTGACCAACAGGCCTTGGAAGAAGCAGAATCGATAAACACGTCTTCCACCTGACTCGCCGATGAATGCTACGCTAGTCCTACTAGCAGAACACATTGTAGTTTCCCCACAGAAGCTTTATAATGGCTTGGACTTAGAATTAATCCAGTCCAGCAAGAAAGGGAGCTGAGAGAATGTTTTATCATTCAGATCAAGCAAGAGAAGAAGCCCTAGACGCAGAGTCTATCGATTTCCTGAAGGGATTCCAGAAAGGCAGTTGGCAGTGGCTGAGGGGCGTCTCAGACCTTCACGTCTATTGTCTGCCCTGCGTGTACCAGAGATTGTTTGATGAAATCGAGTTAGCAAAACAGTTTCGAGCGGCGGGTTACAGGGCATTCGTCTCAAAGCGCCATCATTGTTGCAATGCCGACAGCGCGAAGCTGGTCATGAAGCAGGTGCCAGGCATCAAGGTCTTCGGCGGCATCGTCTTAAACTGGTGTGTGGGAGGTTTGAACCCCCACGCGGTGGACGCTGCGATATTGATGGGGGCTAAGGTCATCTGGTTGGGAAATATGCATGCGGGAACCTTGAGTGAAGACTCCTTCTATTCAAAGTACAACTGGCATAACATACCCGATGACCACATCATAAAGACGAGGCCAGTCAAGAAGTGGATGGCTGCCCCACCGATAAACGTCATCGACCTTGAAACGGGGGAGTTGATCCCTGCCGTTTATGACATTATAGACCTGATAGCTGACGCTGGCGATGTCATCCTCAATACATGCCACATCTCCTATAAGGAGTGCGCCGCGGTGGTTCCAGCGGCGAGACGCGCAGGGGTTACAAGGATAATGATAGACCACGCACACCGATTCACCCTTGACGAGCAGAAGCGGCTCGTGGAGATGGGGGCCTTTCTGGAGTATGACATACCCAAGGATGAGTCGCGGCACAAGGTCGTCGCAGAATTTGCGAAGGCGATCGGTCCCGAGCACTGTGTCCTGACATCGGGTATGGGTGCAGCCACCCATTGCCACCCAATCGATGAGATGAGGCATATGCTGTTCTCGTTGAGGATGAACGGCCTCTCCGAGAAGGAAGTTGACCTGATGGCTAAAATTACGCCGGCGAAGCTCCTAGGCCTAGATGAGGAGCCCAAGCCTTGGAGAGGATACATCTAGCCTGAGATACGATGTTACCTGAGAGGCGACATCCCCTCCCTTTTCGGGAGCTGATGCTAGCTATCTTCCAAATATGCAGTCAAAGAACATAGGGTTTGGACGGAGAGAGGCTTCTTTACGAGTTAAATAGCAAAAATCCTGATAAGTTTTATCTGCCTTCAAAGGATATAGTCTATTAAGATATAAAAAAAATAGCTTTGGAGTGAGTAGCACTCTCGTTGGAGACCCTGTGTTATGAGTTAAGATACATTAAGAGGTAAGAGGTAAAGCGAAAAGGGTTTTGGGCGAGATGTTAGAGGTAAGATAATGAATAGAAAAGAAATGTTGACCCTTGGGTTTAAGAGAATAAAAGGCCTAGAGCTGGACAACCCCGAGTATTTGAAGTGGGTTACGCGGTTCACCATGGA
>DAOVBJ010000067.1 GCA_030670615.1 Candidatus Bathyarchaeota archaeon
TATGGCCTCAAAGACCTTATCCAGCCAGACGTCCCACTTCCAAACCGTGCAACCAATCAGGGTATCGGGATAGTCTGCTGTAAAGTCCAAGTACTCCTGGATCGCGTAGATCCCTTGCTCCTTGGCTTCGAGGGTTCCTGATTCGTCGTCCATGCCGACGAAGATGATGTCGAATTCCGCCTCGGCGAAGGCTGCGACGCTGTCCCTGGTCTGTAAGGGGTCTACATATGCGCCGATCACGGTTCTCCGGACCTCAATCTCCTCATTGACGTAGTGGGCTCCTGCTCTGAAAGCCGCGCTCATGAGTCGTGTGTCTCGGGGACCTGGTATCGCTTGGATGACGCCCAGCTTATTCGTCTCCGTTATCCTTGCGGCAATGGCTCCCGCCCAGAAGCTGAGTTCATTGGCGTGATAGGCGTTGAAGGCCACGACGTTCGACGGAAAATGATCCGACGTGATTTCTTGTGCCTCGTACTCCATGATCCAGTAGACATCTGGAAAGTCTGGTGCGACTGCTTTACACGCTTCTTCGAATTCATCCGTGGTTAGATAGATGACGTCGTTGGTCTGCGCCAGCGTCCTTAAGATGGATTCAATCTGGGTGATATCGATTTCTTCACTCCACGTGATCTCAAGATTGTACTTGTCCTCCAGTTGGAGGAGGGCGTTGGCGGCTGCTGGGTCCCAGAGGCCCTCATCGTGATGGCCCCACAGGACCACACCCACCTTCAAGGCAGTCTCCTCGCTGCCCGGTTTAAATACAGCCCAGTAGACCACCCCAACCGCTGCCACTGCGATTATGAGAAGAATGACGATCGACCAACTGGTTGCCATGCCTTTTTTTCCCACTCTTTTACGCCACCTTTGAGAGGAGTGTTCTTCATTCCAAGATCCGTTCGATAAGCCCGGTCCGCCGTAAAGTCTCCAGGATGATGACGCTGAATATGGCCCCAAGGATGCAGCTTAATGACCAGCCGAGCCAGACCGGGATGAGAAACATTTCTCGGTTAGATAGTGGTGCAACGAGGTAAACAGCCAGTGTTCCACCGATGAAGATGGTTCCGAGGGGCTCAGTTAAAGCAGCTAACTCGAGGTGCTTCTTTCCCATCCTCTTCAAGAGCATGTAGAAGAGACCGACTACCACACCTCCCGGTATTCCTCCCGGCATCGAGAAGATCGTCCCGACGCCTAACCCCATTCGGATGATTCCGATACAGAAAGCGATGAAGCCAGCCCATAGAGGGCCGAGAAGAACTCCCGCGAGGCCATTTATCATGTGTTGTCCGGGGAAGGCCTTTGAATCCATTACGGGAAACGATAGGAAGGTCGCGATCACCACTCCTAAAGCGATGAGCACTGTTGCGAGTGACACTTGCTTCACATTCACCATATACGCCACCAACCGATAGGATACTTTTTTGATCGTAAGATTTCTTTCATAGTTCTCACTTCGAGTATTTTTTTTTAGGGTAAGTTCTCTCACGTGTATAACTTAGGGAGGTTCCTTGGGGCATAGGCTGTTGTTCAGAAAATTTGAAAAAGGCACTACTGTTACTAATTGTGTTTACTCTAGTTGAATAGCTGCTCATGGTTCCCTCCGCCAGTATTATCTGGATCAGGTTCAAAGGGTCGATGTTGTATCTTCCATCCTCTCAGCCGGGTTTATCTCCAGCTCCCCTCTTACCTATGATGCTACTAGGTTCTTGACTTTCCTTCCTTATAAGACTTAAGGTGTTACGACTGGATGGCTTGAGCAGTACTCTCAGGCAAGATCTGCTTTCGTGGGAACTACGCTCTAGCTAGCTGGATCCCCCAAACTCTGGGTAGGCTGATGCTCTCACTTGCTGTCCAACTCGGACGACGCGTCCACGCACCCCTGCAACGTTGAAGGCGTTCACTGCTTTAGGCAAGGCCATGACGATGTTTGTCTGACTATCAGGAATCAGGGTGGAAAGCTTGCTAGCTTTCTCATAGTGTCTTTTGAATATCCCTTTGGTTATTCATTCTCTCAGGGGTGCGGTTCCCGTAACCGATTTTTCAGGTGGGGTGCGAAAACCTTAATAGTATTTTCGAAGGTCACAAAAGGTTGAAGCTTTTATGGTGGAAACTATGGAAGGACAGAGGGCGAGTGAGGACGAGCGGCGTGTGAACGAGCAGAATGAGGACGAGAAGAATGAGGATTCGGATGAAGGAGAGGAGGAAGAGGATTTTGAGGACGAGTGGAGCGACGAGGGGGAGTTTGAAGAGTGGTAGGTGACGGACGCCGCCGTTTTACGGTGGGGTTTCCCCTTATACGTCTTTGTGGATGCTTTTAACGTAGTGTTTACCCTTTTTATGGTGATTAATTATTTTGTTGGTTTGTTGGGGAGATTAAGATATTTCGAATAGCTGTGTTAGACTCGGAACGGTGTAAGCCAAAGGACTGCGGGCTTCTCTGTATCAAGTACTGTCCTCTTGTTCGGAGTAGAACAGATGCCATCAAAATTGAGGAAGGCGAGGGAAAACCGACGATCTATGAAACGCTCTGTTCTGGATGCGGTATCTGTGTGCGGAAGTGTCCCTTCGATTCCATCAGCATCGTTAATCTGCCCCATGAATTGGAGAAGGATTGTTCACATAGATTTGACAAGAACATGTTTAGTCTGTACCGGCTTCCAACGCCGCAAAAGGGGTTGGTCACCGGCCTCATCGGGAAGAATGGTATCGGTAAGAGTACTGCTTTAAAAATATTGTCTGGTGAAATTAAAGCTAACCTCGGCGCTTACGATGACCCTCCTGATTGGCCTCAAATCATTAATCATTACCGGGGCTCCATCCTTCAAGAACACTTCGCGAAGCTCAGTGGAGGAAAACTTCGGACGGTTCTCAAACCCCAGTACGTGGATGTACTTCCCCGAGTAGTAAAGGGGGCTGTTGGAGAGCTTCTGGAAAAGGTTGATGAACGTGGAAACATAGGGGAAACCCTGAAACTGTTTCAGCTTGAGGCGATTGCCAACAGGGAAGTGCAGGCCTTGAGTGGCGGGGAACTCCAACGCTTTGCCATAGCTGCAGCCTACTCGAAGGAGGTCGATGTCTATCTCTTCGATGAGCCATCAAGCTACTTAGATGTTAAACAGAGATTATTGGTGTCCAAAGCCATTAGAAACCTCCGATCAGAAGGAAAGACTGTAGTCGTTTCCGAACATGACTTGGCCGTTTTAGACTATTTATCGGACAACGTTTGCATTCTCTACGGTGAACCCTCTATCTACGGAGTTATTTCCCCGCCTCAAAGCGTACGTGTTGGAATAAACACCTATCTCGACGGATACCTTCCCTCTGAAAACATCAGGTTCAGAAAAGCCCCAGTACGATTCCACGTCAAACCGCCACTGGTCACGTGGAACGTCGAGGATGTCGTAATCACTTGGGACGAAATGGAAAAAACCTATCCCGGGTTCACCCTCAGAGTAGACCCCGGCGAAGCCCGGCGAGGAGAAGTCATTGGCATTCTCGGACCCAACGGCATTGGGAAGACCACCTTCATAAAACTAATCGCTGCGTTGGAGCAACCAGATGAAACCGATGTTTCACCCAGAACCGAAGTCACCGTCAGCTATAAACCCCAATATATTTCCACCGATTACGCAGACACCGTGGAGGCTCTCCTCAAGTCTGTAGCCAAAGGACTCTTCGCATCCAGCCAGTACAAGACCGAGATCCTTAAAGCCTTCACCCTCAACCGGCTGCTTGACCGACAGGTTAATGAGTTGAGTGGGGGAGAACTGCAGAGGGTGGCGATCGCTGCCTGTCTTTCCCGGGACTCCAAGATCTATCTCTTGGACGAGCCGAGTGCCTACCTCGACGTCGAAGAGCGTCTTATCATGACAAGGGTTATACGGAGAATCGTCGAAGGCCGAGACGCTGTAGCCTTCGTCGTTGAACATGACGTTGGCGTCGAAGACTTCGTCTCCGATAGAATAATGGTTTTCGACGGTGAACCTGGAGTCGAGGGTCACGCTCACAAACCCCAAGGCCTCCGGGAAGGCATGAATTCCTTTTTGAGAGATGTCGGCATAACGTTCAGACGAGACCCAAACACGGGACGACCTCGGGTGAACAAAGAAGGATCTCGACTGGACCAGTACCAGAAAGAAATCGGAGAACACTACTACGTGGCAACAATAAATTAAACACACAACCTTTTCAGAAAAAGCTTCCCTTTAAAAAATTGTCTGCTTTACACTTATCGACTCAGCTGGAAAGGAACGTTCTTCTGAACGTCATCATCCTTACAAGCATGAAGCGAGTAAAACTATTGGGGGGTACTACCTTTATAATCAACCAAGAAAGTTACTATTTCACTGTCTGAGGTGAGGTAGAATGTATAGAATGAGCATGCCAATTCTAATAATCAATCTGAAGACTTATGAGCGGGGGCTGGGTGAAGCGGCTTTACGCCTTGCAACAATCGCTGAAAACGTTAGTACCGATTCGGGGGTCTGCATAGCAATCGTTCCCCAATTCACAGACCTTGCTACTATGACAAAGGAAGTTCGCATACCTGTTTTCGCTCAACACATAGACCCGGTCCTTCCCGGGAGTCACACTGGCCACATCCTGCCCGAAGCCGTGAAGGCCGCAGGGGCTGTGGGAACGTTAATCAATCACTCAGAGAGGCAACTCTCCCTCAAAGCGATACAGGATTCAGTGGAACGAGCTAAGGACGTGGGGTTGCTCTCTCTTGTGTGCGCGGACACTCCGGAGAAAACCTCCGAAGTTGCTTCCTTCAAGCCGGATATGGTGGCCATTGAGCCACCTGAATTGATTGGAACAGGCATCCCTGTTTCTAAGGCGAAGCCCGAGATCGTGACGAGAGCCGTAAACCTGGTTAGGAATCGTGATTCCACGATCCCCGTCCTCTGTGGAGCGGGCATCAGCAAGGGTGAAGATGTGGCGGCGGCCTTACGCCTCGGGGCGCAAGGCGTGCTCCTTGCGAGCGGTGTGGTTAAGGCAAAGGATCAGCGAAAAGCGATGTTAGACTTGGTTGAAGCATTGAAGACTATGTGATTTCAGGTTGAAGCCCACTACTTCCAGTAACAGGGCATAGCACGAAGATCGAAGACCCGTGCTTTCACCCCGGTTCTCAGTTCGCGTGGAAGGTCTAGCACTAGATGTAACTTAACTTCTAGTTAGCTTGAAGCTTATTCCTTAGTGAGGTTAAGTATCTTCTTGTACGCAGACATGCCTGTCCCAATATTTAAATAACGTAACATGTCTTCAGCCATAAAGTAACCATCCTAACTTCGGGCTAAGAATTTGACTCGCCATAGCTATTGCGTGCGTGTATCGACATGGAGGGAAAAGAGTTACACAAGATAAGAACAATCAAGACGTCTCGTTGCACATGGACAACGATACCGACACTTTGATAATGCAGTCTTGGTAGTAATTAGATGGAAGGGGCCCGTGGCCCAGTATGGATGGGGCGTTGGCCTCCGATCACTTCGCGAGGGAAAGCCAGAAATCGTGGGTTCAAATCCCACCGGGCCCGCCACAAGCTAGCTATCAATCTTTTGACACAAAAGAAGCCCAAGAACATATCAAAACCCACACATAGCTAGCTATTCCTACTGGGTTTTTGTGATTCTAACTGTTTGATTAGGGTTTCCAATCTAACAATTAGGTCTTCAAGGCCCCTCACATAACTGTTTTATATGGATTTTAATCTTTTTTCGTGGTCTTTCACTGCATTTATTAAAAGGTCCATTGTATCCATTTTCTCACTAAAGCGATTTCTGGTCT
>DAOVBJ010000036.1 GCA_030670615.1 Candidatus Bathyarchaeota archaeon
TACGTATATTGGTGATAACGCAGTCATCGGGGACAATACGAAGATCGGTTCCCTTGTTCACATTGACTACAACGTACAGATCGGTTGTGACTGTAAAATCGAGGGTATGACGTACATCCCTCCACAAACGAGTATAGGCGACCGCGTCTTTGTGGGACCCGGAGTCGTCTTTACTAATGATCCGTATCCCATGTCATCCAAGATGGTGGGTGTGCAGGTGGAGTCGGATGTGATAATTTGCGCCGGAGCCGTGTTAAAGGCAGGAGTCCACGTTGGAGCCCATTCTGTGGTCGGCATGGGCTCTGTCGTTACAAAGGATGTTATTCCTGAGACCGTGGTTTTCGGAAATCCAGCAAGAGTGAGGTACACCCTTACCGAATACTTGAAGAAGAAAAAACAGTGGAACGAAGAGTAATATTCTCCTAAACCCCTTTTATAACATAACATTAAAAGAGAACTTTCCACTAAAGGCATCTAGACAAAACATCATTTCCTTTCTGAAAGTATAGACAGCTCACGAATCCTTCTGTATAATTACAAATAAAAGTAAACATCAGGGCACAATAAGGAAATCTATAAACGACGTTTCATCAACCCAGTATTATTCCAAGAAGGAAGCTAATCAACAGAAATTAAAGTTGTGTGTTTAAATGCTTTATGGGAGATCGTCTCCCCCCATTACTCACGCATATGTGTGCTTTTAACTAATCTTTTGTGAGACACATCAAGAAGCGTTATATGTAGGGCGTGATCTTTTGTTCCAGTGTTGGTCGCGGTATAGCGCCAATAATTCTGTCCACGAGTTTTCCGTCTTTAAATATCAGAAGCGTTGGGATGCTCATTATTTGGTATTGCATCGCGATCTTGTGATTTTCATCAACGTTCAGTTTCCCAAATAGGATTTTTCCCGCGTAGTCCCTAGCTAAGTCTTCTATGATGGGAGCAATGATACGGCAGGGACCGCACCAAGGAGCCCAACAATCAACCACCACAAGTGGATGGCCCTGAATTACGGTTGTGAATGTAGCATCACTCACTTCAACGGGTTTATTCAAAGTTGACGCCCTCTTTTCTCGAGATGCTTCAGACCCTTCCTTTAAGGCTATACTTTTAAACATTTCTCTTAACTTCTTTTTCTTGATTCTCTCCAAAGCCTCATCTTCGTCCATGATTATCCTCCTGAGGGTAACCCCAACATAAGTACTCACATATAATATTTATTCCCTTACACTCCCCAATTTGTGAAACAAGCGATATCTATTCGCCCCTAACTTGTCATGGATTCAATTTATGGGATTGATGAACTCTTTCTAATTCATTAGAAAGGTTAAGATCGACCTAAGGTTGTGTTCCCGAATAGAAGGAAATCTTGGCTCAATCAAACCTCAAACAAAACTCTAAGAGTCCTGAAACATCATCCGTAATGCCTCCACTAAGAAAAAAGGCATTCACTTTCTCTGAGTCCTAGGGAGCTATTCAACGTTCAAAGATTTGTCACTAGTTTAAAGACTGAGGAATTATAGCGATCTTCAACTCCTCTTTCGACGTTGTAAGTATGTTAAAGGCATCGCTTATACGTCTTAAAGGCAGCTCCTTTGTTAGGAGTGGTTTTACTTGGACTGCTCCTGAAGCAATAAGATTCAATGCCTTTCTAAAGTCAGTGGGATTTGCGTGAAATGAACCGAGAAGGTTAATTTCATCGTAGTGAAGAAGCTCGGTGCTAACTCGTATCTCTGTCCCTGGTGGGCACCCACCAAACTCTAGAACGGTGCCTCCCTTTCCCACCAGCCTTAGGGCCTCTTCCCAGGTCGTTGGAATCCCTACTGCCTCAACGACCACGTCCGCTCCATGGCCGTCCGTCAAGTTCATGACTTCCTTGACAGTCTCTTCAATGGAAGCGTTAACTGTTTTGGCTGCACCCAGCTCGCGGGCGATCTTAAGCCTCTCTTCAATAAGACCACAGACAATAACTTTTTCGCATCCCTTCAGCCTCGCTAGTTGAAGGTGTAACAGACCGATTGGTCCATCTCCAATTATTACAACCGTGTCACCAACATCGATATTGCATCGTTCTATGCCATGGAAGCAGCACGCTAACGGTTCGGTTAAAGCCGCTTCTGCATAGGATAACTTAGTTGGAACCTCTTGGATATTGACCTTCACAATGGGGGCGGGCACTTTTATGTACTCTGCGTAGGCTCCCCAGAGCCAAGTCATGTCTTCGCATAAGTTATTCGCCTCTCTACCACACATCCTACACCGGAGACATGGCCCACTGTTCCCCGCTCGAATACGCATTCCCTCCTGAATCCATGGAACGCCTTTGCCGACCTCAACGACTGTTCCGGCCCATTCGTGGCCGAACACTGTTGGAGGCTTGATCACTCGGTCTACATACCCTCTTTGATAGATTTTAATGTCAGTCCCACACGTCGTCGCTGCTCCAACCTTCACTAGAACTTCTCCATACTTCACTTTTGGAATTTCAATGTCTTCCACCCTGAGGTCTCGCACACCATAGAGGACAGCGGCTTTCATCTTCTCTCCCATTAAGTTTAACTCCTTTGACGATGATGTCAGTTCTCACCGTTAATGATGATCTTTAAGCTTTCTTTTTCTTCAATCGCTACCTTAAAGGCTTTCCCCGTCTCGTGGAGGGAGAAACGATGAGTGACCAGTTCCCTCGCTTTAATCCGCTTAGCGTCTATCAGCTTTAAGGCGGTTCTGGTCTCCAGGTGGGATGTTGAATAAGATGAGACCACTGTTATCTCAGAGAAGAAAATCCTGTTCGGGCTCAACGGGAAATACTCGGTTGGAGAAGTGGGCGCGAATATGCAGAGCGTTCCACCCCGTGAGCACGCTTCAAGTCCTGAGGAAATCGCTCGGAGTGATGGAGCAGTGACAATGACGACATCGCCTCCCCGTCTACCCGTCTCCTCCATCACCACCTCACAGAAATCCTCCTTCGCCGGGTTGATGACGACGTCTGCGCCAAGTCTTTCAGCTGCCTTGAGCCGATACTCGATTGGCTCGCTCACGATAATCCGTCCAACGCCAAGGGTCTGTAACAGCATGGTATGAATTATGCCAGAAGGCCCAGCTCCTACGACGACGGCAGTGTCTCCCTGTCGGATATTACACTTCTTAAGCGCCTTGATGCAGCAGGCGGTTGGCTCTATCAGGGTAGCTTCCTCAAAGGAGAGACTTTCCGGTAGCTTCAAAGTATCTATCTGCAGATTCGGAGCGGGAACTCTGAAGTATTCGGCGAAGCCCCCGGGATCGATGTGAGTCCTCCGGTATTGGTCACACATCGTATATGCTCCTCTAACGCAGTAATGACAGGTCAGGCAGGGAACGTGGTGGTGAACAAAGACACGGTCGCCTTCCTTAAAGTTCTTTACATCAGCTCCGGCTTCTACGATCACTCCGGCGGGCTCATGACCCAGAATAAGTGGAGCTCGATCCGTTAGATACCAATCCATTAAGTCGGAACCGCATACTCCGCACGTGTTCATCTTGACTAATACTTCCTCGGACCCAACAGGGGGGACAGGCGCGTCTTCGTATCGTATCTCCTTCTGACTGTAGTACTTCGCCACTTTCATCTCAAACACGTTAGTAAGGATACATCTTTTAGTAAATGAAGATTTCCTTCAGGGTTAGCTAGCTCCGGGGCGTTCTTGTGCACGAGGGAGACGAAGTAATTCTGTTACCTAACCCATTAAAGCAAACAAGGAGAAGCCATCTCTAAAACTAAAGCCTTCCCGATAATTGGTCTACTCAATGAAAATGCTCCTAGGTGAGGGGAAGAACACTCGCATTTCTTAGACGGTTTTTTACTCGAGCCGACGCTCCATCTCGTCTTCAACCCCCACGTAGAGCGTTTTCAAGGAGTTCCTTCACCCGTGACAGGAACGAAGCTGCCGGTGCACCGTCCACGATTCTGTGGTCGAAGGAGAGGCTCAGCTGGGCCATCGGCTCTATCGTTATCTTCCCTTCGACGACAACGGGCTTCTCAACGATTCTCCCGACGCCCAATATGGCGGCTTCGGGAGGATTGATGATCGGAGTAAACGTGTCGACACCGAACATGCCCAAGTTAGTTATCGTGAAGGTTCCGCCACTCATATCTTCTTTTACGAGTTTACCTTGTCTCGCTCTTTGAACGAGGTTCCTCAGGGTCGATGAAACGTCTTGAAGCGACTTCTCATCAGCGTTGTGCATCACAGGTACGACTAAGCCTTTTTCAGTGGCCACAGCGACGCCCATGTTGACTTCCTCGAAGACCTTAATCTGATTTCCATTAAAGGTCGAGTTCATCAGAGGATGCTCCGTTAATGCTGTGGCCACCAACTTAGCGAGGAGAGCGGTGTAGGAGACGCTGGATGTCTTACTTCGTTTGATGGCGTTCGACATGTTGACTTCCATGGTCATCGTGCAGTGGGGAGTCCCACGGTAACTTGCCGATACACGTTCAGCCGCTACCTTCTGAATGCTAGTGAGAGGCATAATCTCCTTAACTTTGGGAACAGCCTTCGCTTGTGAAAGATATCTTTGCACGTCCTCTGCAGTGATCCGTCCACTCACTGTCGCTGTTAAGGCAGTTAAGTCGATATCGTGTTCCCTCGCTAACCTCTTGGCTGCTGGCGAAGCTAAAACGCGCTCTCTGGGAGGCGCCGAAGCCTCTGGGGTGACGGCTCCCTCGGGGAGAACTTCGTCTTCCACTGTGACGAGTCCTAGCACCCCTGCAACGGGCACTTCCTCTCCCTCGGACGCCACAATCTTTTGGAGGACCCCGTCGGCTGGTGATTCAACGTCGTATACGACCTTCTCCGTATCCACCTCTACGAGGGGTTCCCCTTTTACTACAGCATCACCCTCCTTCTTGTACCAAGTGGAGACTAGACCTGTCGCCATAGTTAAGCTGAGTCGGGGCATCAGAATCTTAGTTACCATATAACAAAACCTCCCTCAATCGTCCACCAACACGTAGGAACGCATCGACTATCATAAAACGTCTTTAACTGCTTTGATTATCTTTTTCTCATCAGGAATGACGAAGTTTTCTAGGACAGGACTGAACGGGATTGGCGTATCTGGCTCAGCAACTCGTTTAATCGGAGCGTCTAGATAGTCGATGGCCTCTTCAGCGAGGATCGCTGCTACCTCAGCTCCCACGCCAGCCGTTCGACAGCCCTCGGTCACTATAACGACTCTTCCTGTCTTCTTCACAGAATTCACAATGGTCTCGGTGTCGAGAGGGGTTAAGGTTCTGGGATCGATGACCTCTACGCTCACCCCGTCCTTCGCTAAGGCCTCGGCGGCAGCGAGGGCTTTATGTACCATGAAGAGGGTGGCCACGATGGTGACGTCCTTTCCACTCCTCTTGACATCGGCCTCTCCAAAAGGGACCAGATACTCGTCCTCAGGAACAGAACCCTTCATACCGTAGAGAAGCTTGTGCTCAAAGAACATGACGGGGTTATCGTTTCTTATCGCTGTCTTCAACAAGCCCTTCGCGTCGTAGGGCGTGGAAGGTACGGCGACCAGAAGCCCAGGAACATGCATGAACCACGCCTCCAAACTCTGGGAATGATGGGCCGCAACGGAAGCCCCAGCGCCGAAGGGCATCCGAACAACCATCGGCACTGCAGTCTGCCCTCCAAACATGTATCGTATCTTTGCCGCTTGATTGGCTATCTGATCCATAGCCAGCGTTGAGAGGTCTCCAAACATGATTTCAGCGATGGGCCGCATACCAGTGATCGCTGCACCAATTGCTGCGCCTACGATTGCTGACTCAGAGATAGGTGTGTCCCTGACCCGCTCCTCGCCAAACTCTTCAGCCAAGCCCCGTGAGACCTTGAAGGCTCCATGCCAATGCTTCCCAACATCCTCTCCTAGCAGGAATACGCGGTCATCGCGTAACATCTCCTCTCGTAACGCTTCTCGGAGGGCGTCACAATAGGTTATCTCCCTCATCGCATCGGCCTCAAGCGTAGACATCGTCTAAGGCCTCCTCAGGTGTGGGATACGGGCTCTCCATGGCAAACTGAACCGCTGCTTCAACTGCTGCTGACACCGCCTCTTCAACACGGGTTATCTCCTCCAGAGTGAGGGCGGCTGTCTCCAGGAGCTGGGTCCTGAATCTGGGAAGAGGATCTCGCTTCAACCACGCTTCAGCCTCCTCTTCTGGCCGATAGGTGGCAGGGTCAAATCGTGAATGCCCTCTACGACGATATGTCTTGCACTCAAGCAGGGTAGGTCCTTTACCAGCCCTAGCCCTCTTGATGGCTTCGTTCGCTGCGTTATAGACGGCGAGTACGTCGTTCCCGTCCACTGTGACGCCAGGGATGCCATAGGAAGAGGCTCGATCAGCGACATCTTTGATCCGCATCACCGCTGACTGACTTGTGCCCATGGCGTAGAGGTTGTTCTCGCAAACGTAGATGACGGGGAGGCTCCAGGTTGCTGCTAAATTGATTCCCTCGTGGAAGGTTCCTTGATTTGAGGCTCCATCCCCAAAGAAGCATGCCGCAGCCTGATCCGTCCCCCTGAGCTTGATGGACAGGCCAGCGCCGGTGGCAATCGGGATGCCAGCGCCCACAACCGCGGTCGCGCCTAACATTCCGACACTGAAGTCAGCGATGTGCATGGAACCGCCTTTCCCTTTGCAATATCCCGTCTTCTTCCCGAAGATTTCAGCCATAATTCGCTTCAACTGTGCGCCCTTTGCTATACAGTGGCCATGTCCCCGATGGGTGCTCGTTATGTAATCGTCTTTCCGCAGGTTTGCGCATACACCGACAGCCACAGCCTCTTCTCCCGCGTAGAGATGGATGGTTCCGGGGATTAAATTCTTTCCGAAGAGCTCGAAGACCGTGTCCTCAAAGCGTCGTATCTCCAGCATCTTTCTATAAAGCTCTTTAAGCTTCTCCTTCTCAAGCAAAGGATAGGTTTCCATTACTTCTGATTCTCCTCCATGATCTTCACACGTGTTAGATTAAGGCTCTGTTCTAACGTAGAAGATATCAGTATACAAACTTATATATCATCTTCATGCGTCAAATACTGGTGTTAGGGAAGCCTGATCGTATCATTTTATAAATTTGCTTCTTCTTCTCGTCAACTTGCTTCGCTACGTCCGCGTGAAGATTGCGTCCATGGGTATCGATGGCTACTGTTAGAGGACCGAAGTCAGCAACTTCTAACATCCACAGTGCCTCTGGTGTCCCCAGATCGAGCCAGTCCACCGACTTCACGCCTTTAATCGCCTGTCCAGCTAATACTGCTGCGCCTCCAGTAAACGCGCAGTACACTGCCCCGAACTTCTTCATGGCCTCTGTTGTTCGCGAGCCCATGCCTCCCTTTCCAATAATAATTCGAACTGGAAACTTCTCAAGAAACTCGTACTCGAACATCTCCATCCGCATGCTGGTGGTGGGGCCAGCAGAGACCACCATGTACTGTCCATTTACTTCCTTCACGAGAGGCCCACAATGGTAGAGGGCTTTACCCTCTACGTCGATGGGCAGCTCTTTGCCTTCGAGATGGTACTTGAGGGCTCGATGATGGGCTTCATCTCTCGCTGTAAACAGGTCACCACTTAGGTAGACCACATCGCTAATCTTTAGTTTCCGAACATCTTCCTCCGAGACAGGGGTTCTCAAGCGATAAGTACTCATCTCTATCAACGCCCCTTCACGTTGTGAAGCAGATACTTCACTTGTCCATCAGACGAAATCTGAGCAACGGCTTTCCTTGCTGCCCAGCACTGGAAGGTTATGCCGACAGGCAGGCTTGCGGGGTGTCGATGAGCGTATTCAACATTCACTCCGAGAACGGTGGTGTCACCTCCGAGGCCTAAAGGACCCACCCCCGTCAAATTTGTTAAGGCTAAGAGCTCGTTCTCTAGTTTAGCGACGTCAGGATCCTCATGACGTTCGCCTATCGGTCGTAAGAGGGCTTCCTTCGCCAAGTTCAAGGCGACGTCGGCTCCCCCTC
>DAOVBJ010000111.1 GCA_030670615.1 Candidatus Bathyarchaeota archaeon
CTTTGATGGCAAGTGTGAAGTTCCTGTTGACGTAAGGGATGAAAACGGAAAAATAATTCAAACTCTCGACCAAGACTGCGCTTGGTACATGATTTATGACAGACTGAAGAGGGCGAGAAAAGTAAATTTATTCAGAAAGTATCGACCTCCAAAAAACAGGGCTGTCTCAGGCTCTCCAAGGCAATTATAGAAGGCGTTAACATGGGTGAAGCCTTTTCAAATTTGATGAAAGACATAACCGCAGGAAAGTTTGTGTTTACGGGGGAGTTGGAACCTCATAAGTCCACCGATCTCTCCGATGTCTTAGCATGGGCAAAAACACTGAAGGCAACGGGAAGAATCGTAGCTGCAAACGTCACTGATAATCCTCAAAGCGTTTGTACTGCGAGCAGTCTGGTAGCAAGCTATATCGTTCAAAAAGAAACCGGTTTGGAAACGGTGTACCAGCTTAGAACTAGTGATAGGAATCGTTTAGCGCTCACTTCTGATTTATTGGGTGCCTCGATCTTAGGTTTAAAAAACATTTTAGCTTTAACAGGCGATCATATCAAAAAGGGGGATATGGTTGAAGCCAAGCCCGTTTTTGATTTGGATGGAACCCAATTGATTGAGTTAATTCACAGAATGGTATACGAAGGGAAGGACATTTCCGGTAATGAAATTCACGGCACTCGCCCCCAATTCAATATAGGCGCCGCGGGTAATCCAAATTTTGAACCGCTGGAAATCGAAGTGTTTAAACTTGAACGAAAAGCAGAGGTGGGCGCCGATTTCATTCAAACACAAGTGGTTTTTGATGTAGACACTGCTTTACAATTCCTAGACGCAGCTAAACACATAAACATTCCAATTCTTATCGGAGTTTTTCCACCCAAGTCGTATGGCCAAGCAGATTACTTTGACAAGCATGTCCCCGGGGTCAGAGTTCCCAAGGAGTTATTGGATCAATTTAAAAGGATTAAGGAAATTACCGATAAGAACGAGCGAAGAAAGAAGATTAATGCGTACAACATCGAATATTTTACTGATTTTATCAAACAAGTAAAGAAGAAACAGGCTTGCAAAGGCATCCATTTAATGGCGGTTGGTTATCCAGAAGTCGTCGCCCCAATCATCGAAAAATCATAAAAGATAGGTTAGCTAAGACAGTCTATAATAGAACGCATTATGCGTATTATTTTCCGGATTTAATCGGGGAAGTACTTGATTACACTTTTAAAACGTCATATGTGAAAGAAGCGGGATTCTTTGACTTAATAATCCCGGAGAAGCGTTTTCCTTATAAATAAGACATCCGTCAAAAACATCTTACACCCTAAAAACGTAATATAACACTTTAAAAACGTAATTATTCTAAAGTATATCCTGATATCTTGATGTAATCGCTTCTCCAGGTTTATAAACAAGAGCCTTTAATCAGCATGAACCCACGTAAAAATATCTTTGACTCCTCAACTTACAGCTGATACATATGGCTAAAGAATGCGTCTTCATTAACTAAAGAAAAATTGAGGAGCCTAAATTTTTCTCCTGAACTCTCTTATAGACCATACGCGCTGTCGCTATATCCAGAAGGGAGAGGCCTGTCGAATCAAAGACTGTGATTTCGTCTTTCGATGTTCTACCCATCTTTTTTCCAACGATAATTTCACACAGCTCTCCATGGATGTCTTTCATCGTGATCGCCCCCGTCGCTAAGGGAATATTGATCTCCCCGCTGTGAGCTGCTTGGTCGAGGTCATCAACCAATATCGTGGCCCTCTTTAAAATCTCGGGGTCAAGCTCCTGCTTTCCAGGGGCGTCTGCGCCGATGGCGTTGATGTGGGTGCCTGGTGAGATCCACGCGTCTTTTATTATGGGGGCAGTTACGGGCGTGGTCGTTGAAATGACGTCTGCGTCTGTTACACATTCCTCTACGCTGTTAGAGGCGGTGATGGTGAAGGGGTAGCGTCCTTCAGCTTCCTCGATGAACCCTTTCATGGACTCATCGTTTTTGTCATACACCCGCACGGTCCTCAGATTCAGAATCTTGCTGATGGCTGAGAGCTGCGTTCTAGCCTGAGTCCCCGCTCCCACCATCGCTAGGGTGGTGGACTCCTTCCTAGCCAGGTATTTTGTGGCCAAGCCGCTTATGGCGCCCGTCCTCATGGCGGTTATGGTTGTTCCCCCCATAATAGCGAAGATGGCTCCCGTTTTCGGGTCTATGAGGAGGATGGTGGCCATGATGGATGGGACGTGATAAGTTTTGGGGTTGTTTGGGTGGACATTGACCACTTTCACGCCCGCGATGTCAAGGCCCTCGAGATAGGAGGGCATCGTTCGAAAGTCGCCTTCGTACTTCTTGAAGAAGATGTAGGTCTTGGATGGCATCTGAACCCTGTTGGATCCCTTTTCGCGCAGCGCTTCTTCGACTGCTTGAAGAACGTCGTCCATCGTAAGAATGTCATTAACGTCGTCTTCAGAGATGAGTGAGATAGCTCTTCCCAAATTAACTTCCTTACTCCAATCTATTCATTGAATCGGTGAGTTGGTTAATCCCCTTTCTTCCTTAACGCCTGAACTCCCGGTAAGGTTTTTCCGATGAGGTATTCCATGAGCGCCCCGCCACCAGTGCTGATGTAGGAGATGTCATCCATCAACCCCAGCTTTTCCAGAGCCTCAATGGTGTTCCCACCCCCAGTCACGGAGAACGCGGTGCTTTTCGCCACTTTCTCAAAGATGCCTTTAGTGCCTAACATGAACTCGTCCCTCTCGTAGACGCCCATTGGTCCACTGAGCACGATAATTTTTGCCTTTTCTAAGATGTGACTGAAGATTTCTACGGTTTTTAAGCCGATGTCAAGTATCGAATGGGCAGTGGGTAAATCTTGTAATCCTATGTTCACGCGTTTCCCCTCCGCGTCGACGCCGAAGTCCACAGGCAACAGTATCTCACTGGGATACTTTTTGAGTAAGTCCTGAATCTTAGGCACGTATTGGAGGAAGTTCTTGCTTTTCAGGTAGTCCACCGTAGCCTCGCCCAAGGCGACTCCCTTGGCGTGTAGGAACAGATGTCCGATCACGCCTCCCGTTAACACGAAGTCAGCTGTACCGTGACCGAGAACGTACTCGCAGACGGCTGCTCCGTCCTCTGCCTTCGCGCCTCCCAACACGTAGACGCAGGGCTTCTCTTCCCCTCTCCTGACCTTGCCCAAAGCCCGGAGCTCTCTCTCCATGATCCTACCTGCGACGCAGGGCAGGACGCCTGAAAAGCCGACAACCGATGCTTGGGACCGGTGGGCTACTGCAAAGCCATCTCCCACGTAGACGTCAGCTAACGGGGCAAGATTTGTAACTAACTCCGATTTGGCGTGTTCTTCCGGCGTCTTCTTGGCGGTTTCTTCAGGGAATCCGCGGACATTATTCAGCACCAAGGCGTCTCCCGGCTTAAGGCTCCTGATGGCTTTCTTGGCTTTTTCGCCAAAAACGTCATCCACGTATCCAACGTTTCGTTTGAGAATTTCACGCAATCGTTCAGCGTGTTTTTCTAACGTGGAGTAGTTTGAGCCTCCAAGGCGTCCTTGATGAGCCAGAATCACCACTTTAGCCTTCTTATTCATCAACTCTTTTATTGTTTCGGCGTGACGCCGTATCCGCGTGTCATCGGTTATTTCCTTTGTATCAAGGTTCAACGGTGAATTAAAGTCCACTCTCACCAGAGCGGTTTTATTCGTAAAGTCAAATTCATCCAGTGTTAGAAAATCTGTCATTCCTGTTACCTCTCTTCGAAGCTTGGTACTTAAAGACGCTTCTTTAAGATAAAAGTATTGCATGAGACTGGTGCTTGATGACTGGATTCAGGTTCACTAGAACTGAAATCTTTTTAAGGTTGAATCAATTTCCTATAGAAACAAGGTTATTGTAGTTTTGGCAAAAATTAATGTAGCAATAAACGGATTTGGCAGAATTGGGCGACTACTGTACCGAGCAGCTATAGAAAGGAATGCAGATATCAACTTCGTTGCAGTAAACGACCTTGTCAACGCCAAGTCGTTGGCACATCTCTTGAAGTACGACTCGAACTTCGGACGATTTAAGGCCGAAGTAGAACCTCGAGAGGACGCCATCATAGTCAACGGGAAGGAATTGAAGGTTTGCTCTCAACGCGACCCCGCTCAATTACCTTGGAAGGACTTGGATGTGTCTCTCGTCGTCGAATCCACTGGTAGATTCCGATCGAGAGATCAGGCCTCAAAGCATCTTCAAGCAGGAGCCAAGAAGGTGTTGATCTCCGCCCCCGCTTCAGACCCCGACATCACCGTCATTCTCGGAGTGAACGACCATCTCTACGACCCCGAGAAACACAACTTGATCTCTAATGCCTCCTGTACTACTAACTGTGTAGCCCCCGTAGCCGATGTCCTGAATAAGACTTTTGGAATGCGAGCGGGATTAATGACAACC
>DAOVBJ010000190.1 GCA_030670615.1 Candidatus Bathyarchaeota archaeon
AGCTTTTTCATTTTTTCTACGTCTAAGAAGGAATCCAAGGTATTTGAGATCTCTACTCTGTACTTCTGGTCTTCGAGCCACGGCGTGAAGATATCCAAACACTGCTTGGGTTCATGGCCAGGCCATCCACCCCAGACGAAAAGTGCTGACTTCATGCAGTGTAGTTAATTTATCGGTATTTAAGATTAGTCAGCTCAGTTAGTTAGCTAACGTGATTATCAAAGCAATTATTATACTCTTAATGCGTTGATCAGTAACGAATTCAGCTCAATCGATCATTAAGACACGACTCGCTTCATTACTTTACTGGTTAGATGCACCAGGTATACTTGCAGGAACTCTGAGGACTTTACTCAAGCCTATTATTATTCACAGAACATTATAGCAAACCTTGTGATGATGCGTTTATCTCATCTGACGGTTAAGCTAGCTTACAACTTCACCTTAAGCCTAAAATATACCTTTTAATGTTCTTTTGCCCATTTACCTTTAGTAGTGAGTATTGTGGAAACATTGAATATTCTGTATGTGGGTTCGGTGCCACATCAGATACGAGAGGAACTGTCTTTGAGATTGCCTCATGGGTTTGCTTTGACCTTTTTAGAAGATGTCTCTGATGTATGTACCAGGGTCGAATGTATACGAAAGACCGATTTTCTTCTGGGGTTTCTCCGAGACTTCGGTGAAGAAATGGAGACCATGCCCCATCTTAAACTTGTTCAATTATTGAGTGCCGGATACGATCGTTTTAATGTCGAGGCAGCATCACGACTGGGTATACCTGTCGCCAACAACGGGGGCGCCAATAAGGTTGCCGTTGCAGAACACACAATTCTCTTAATCCTCGTGATGTATAAAAAATTGTGTAAACATCACAATGGATTGAAAAAGGGTGTGTGGCTACGGGAAAAAGATCACCCCCTTCGCCTATTTGAGCTAGCAGGTAAGGACGTCGGATTGATTGGCTTTGGAAACGTGGGGAAGGCCCTTGCCAAACGTTTAACGGGCTTTGAAATAAACATCAGCTACTTTGATGTAGTCCGATATACTGTCGAGGAGAAGGAACTCAACATACATTATCTGCCCCTTGACGAACTATTAACGTGGTCAGATATCGTCAGCATCCATGTACCTCTTTTAAACACAACCAAGAACCTGATTGGCAAGAAGGAACTCGGCTTAATGAAGCGTTCTGCCATCCTAATTAACACGGCCAGGGGAGAAATCGTGGACGAAGAAGCCCTATATGACGCTCTCAAGAACAATAAGATCGCTGGGGCAGGGTTAGATGTCTTTACTCGAGAGAATGAGATTCAGCGAGGAGCGTATGTGTCGCCTCTATTTACCTTGGATAACGTCGTGATTTCACCTCACTATGCGGGTCACACCTATGACACATGGCTTCGTCGCATCGAGATGGGTTATCAAAACATCGTCAGAACGGCGAACGGCGAAGAGCCACTGTATGTAGTTAATAAAGACGTTTTACACTCGAAAGAGAAAAGAGAAACGGCGTGACTAAGGCTTGACCCCTATGCTAGCGAGTTACTTGCATTATGTTTTTTTCCAAGGACAAGATCTTGTCTCGAAAATAGGTAAGTCTATTCGTGTTCCTAGTCGACCAGAACGTGAATAATGTTTTTTCGAAGTGTAACGCCGTCATGTATGCTGCGCGCAGATCCTGTGTCCTTTTAACGCTGAAGCAAATATTTGAGGTATTAACCTTGTCCGCATTGGTCTCCTCTAACAACTGCCTGAGCATTGCTTGATTGTTGCGAAGCAACGACATCATCCCCCCAACTCGCACGATCTTACCCGCTCTCTTCGACTTTTGCGCCATTTTCGTTACCATCGCGACGAACGTAGGATCATCCTTTGGCTTTGCAACGCTTCTAGCTAAGTCGGAAGAGCCTATTACGATTTGATCGATTGCCTCGATTTCGGGAGCCCTCAGGATGTCATCGATCTGTCTATACGCGGTCACGGACTCGAGGTTCACAGACAATAACAGATGACTCATCGCTTCTTCACCCGCATACCTTCTCATGGCAGTCACGAATTTATGGATGCCAAAGGGAGATTCCACCATTGGTGCGATGATGCCTGAAACCCCGATTCTCAAGGCTTCCACAATGTCGTTCTGGGCATCTGGACCCCCAATTTTCATGTTTAAGGGCACAACACCATCCAATACCCGATTGTTTACGAAGTCAATGAAGTTCAAGCTGAGACCCGAATCTTCGGTGCTCATCTTCACCCCAATACAACCCTTTTCTTTCAGATCTTCAAGCATTTCTCGCAATTCCTTACCCTCCTTGGATTCAAGATTCATGATTTCTTTCACTCTTCCCAAGCAATCTTATTCCCAGATAGTAACTCTTAACCTTTGGTAGGAGGCTTTGGAATCCTCCCGAAAAATGTATCCTCAGTAGAAGCTTATTGAGATCGTAGCATTGTCAAGAGCATTTTGAATTTCGTTACTGCTTTCAAGGCGTGAGGCTTATTGGCTGGCATAATAACAAGTTCCCCCCCTCGTACGTGAAGCGATTGTCCTGAAATAGTGACTTCCGCTTCGCCATCGAGGAGATGAACCAACGCGTCGAATGGCGCGGTATGCTCACTTAGTCCCTGTCCCTCAGCAAAAGCGAATAACGTAACGGTTCCCGTATCTGTTTCCAGTATCGTTCGACTTACCACAGACCCTTCTTGATAATCGATTAACCCACTTACTTTAACAGCCTTAGTTCTGGACATATCAATCGTAATCCCTAATATTGTTCGGAACTAAACATGTTATTTATATAGGTAAACGCTCATTCCTTTTATGGTTGCTATGTCGGTCGTATTTAAATATAAAATGAATGCTGAACAGTTTCTGGATTACATTAAAAAATCTAAAGCAAAGAACACTGCACAAAGCTACAGAAATGGAATCA
>DAOVBJ010000167.1 GCA_030670615.1 Candidatus Bathyarchaeota archaeon
TAGGGATCGAGTGTTCCACTGGAGATGTGTAGTGAAGCTGCAACTCTTAAAAACAAGTATTCCCATAGTAGGTATAGGTGTTTCCACTCTTTGGAAAGACTGAAGCGGCTTGAGGTCGATCGATTAATATCATCCCCCCTCATCTTTTCTCCTAGAACCCCGACTTCCAAAATTGTTGGCGCGTTGAAGCAGGTGAATGGCTACGAAGTATTTTTGGAAGGAACGGATAAAATCGGGATGGTGACGCTGCGGGACATTCTTCGCTCATCGAACGTCACCAAGGCGAAGGCGGAGACATTAGCCTTCTACGTCCCCAAACTGCAACCGCGGAGTTCCGTGTATGAAGCGGTGCGATTGATGATGGAGTATCATATCCGGGCGCTCCCCATCGTGGAGGGTAAGGAGATGCTGGGGAACATCACGGCTCTCTCCATAATCAATGTCATGAACGAGTTAGGCTTTCTCAATTATACCGCGGCAAACATCATGACGCGGAACCCCGCTACCCTGAACGAGAACGACTCCGCGTCGAAGGCTCGACAGCTCATGATACGAAGGCGCATCGATCATCTGCCCGTGCTCTCCAAAAAGGGATTGGCGGGGGTTCTGACCTCAAGCCACCTGGTATTCAACATGTTCCAGGCGACCGAGACCCTTAAACGAAGCACCATCATCTCCGAACAGCAGCGAAAACTGGAGTTCCCCGTGAAACCCATCATGGACCTCCACCCCGTAACCTGCCAGCCAAACGACAAGATCTCCCTCGTGCTAGACGAGATGACGCGGCTTGGAACAACCTACTCCATCGTCCAGCTCTGGGAAGAGGTCCAGGGACTAATCACCTACCGCGACTACACGAAACTCCTCATAGAACCCTTCGAGCAGAGCAGCACTCCGATTTACATTGTAGGCTTACCCGACGACCCCTTCGACGCCGAAATGGCGAAGAACAAATTCAGAAAGACGGTTGAATTCTTAAAAAAGAGCCTCCCCTACATAGAAGAGGCTAAATCCACGATCAGAACCTTCCCCGCGACGGGCAAGTCCCGGCGACGATACGATGTGAAAGTTTCCATTGTGACGCCGAAGAGGGTGTTTACCTATTCCGAGACCGGCTGGGAGCTCCCCGCAATATATGATGCTTTATCTGACAAATTGAAGAAGATGCTTCAAAAAAAGCGACGCCCTAGACTCCGTCGCCAGTAGGAACCGGATCCCGTAACCTTCAACAGGCGTTTCCACGCCCTCTTTTATTCTCCGAAAAACCTTCTAATGAAACGCTTCACCGTTTTCACCAGGATTCAGCGTCTGTACGGGTTAGCTAGTGTTCTCTCCCAGATACCCCTAGATTGCGATGACAAAGCTGGTTTCCAGAGACGTGGTTACATGTGTCTCCTCTAAACTTTTTGGGAAGTGAGTGTTTGGGACTCAACCGACGAAGACGGGTCGTTGAGACAATAACATGGGTAGCGGTAGTGGTTTCTTCGGTTTATCCCGCACTCGCTCCTCCACTTCTTCTATCAACGCGTGCATCGCCATCTTTTCGATGGAGCCCTGTTCCCTCTTTCTAACCGACATCTCCTTGGATCCCACTTCTTTCTCTCCGAAGCAAATGATGTAGGGAACCCACTCCTGCTCGGCCTGTCGAATCCTGTTTGAAACCGTTAATTCCCTGTCGTCCACGTCCACTCGGATGTGGACTCGCTTAATGTCCTCAGCGATGTGCACGCAGTCTTCTACGTATCGATTTGAAATGGGGATCATCCTCACCTGGGTGGGCGTGAGCCAGAGGGGGAGCTTGGGAACCCGCCCCTTCACCATTTCGGCGTGAGCCTTTTCCAAGAGGGCGTAGATGCACCGCTCTATGGCTCCGCTGGGACTGCAGTGCAGAATGATGGGGTGTTGTTTTTCGCCGTGCTTATCGACGTAGGTTAAATCGTATCGCTCCGCGTTCTCCACGTCGATCTGATCCGTTGACATGGCGGACGCCTTGTCTAGGTTGTCGACGAAATTTAGCTCCCACTTCAATGTGAAGTAAAAGAACCGCTCGGGCCAAACCTCGATCAACGTCGGCTTACCAAACAGCTGGATCAGGGAGAGGATGAAGTCCTTGTTCTCGTTAAAGAAGTCTTGGGTGAATCGGACTGCGAGCTCACAGTCCTCTGGACCCAATTCCAATCCCTCTTCGAGGACGTTCATGGATAGTTTGAATCGGCGAACGGCTTCCTCTAATGCCTGATCCATGTCTTCACACAGGGCATGGACGTCGGGCATGGTGAAGGCTCGCAGCCGCCGTAATCCCACGAGTTCTCCACTCTTTTCCCGTCTGAAGCTGTACCGAGTCAACTCGTAGATCTTGAAGGGCAGTTGTTTGTACGAGAACTGGGTGTCGTGGGCCATGAGAAACTGGCCGAAGCACGCTGAAAACCGCAGAAAGAAGTCTCTGCCTTCCGACTGGACAACGTATTGCCTCGCTGGAAACCGGTGTAGATAACTTGCCAGACTGGGGTGTTTAAGATCGTACATGATAGGCGTCTCAACCTCCATCCCCCCATACTCAATGACCTTCTGGGTAACGTATTGCTCTAGAAGAGATTTAATCAATCGTCCTTTGGGATAATATCGCAGGTTTCCTACGTCGCTTCCCGGCTCGTTATCCGCGATTTCGAGGCGTTTCATGAGGGTGATGTGGGGCGGCACCTGTGCGACTGCCCTCGCCTTCGATAGCTCGTAATCCGTAAACTTTTTCAAGTTCTCATGATTGGAGAAGTCAAATTGGTCAACGGGAACCAGGTCTCCGTTTAAATTCATTATGAACCAGTCGGACTTTAACCGTTCTTCCGCCTTGAGGGCATCGGAGACAACTTCCTCCTCTTCTCCAGTCGAAACTTGGGTTGGGCGATAAGTCCGTGCCTGCTCCGCTAGGGGATGGCCTTTGACCGAGATGGAAAACTGTTTATTCCAGCCAAAGGGCGCCCTGTGAACTTCAAGACCCGCTTCCGCTGCTCTCGCTTCCATTTCCTTAATGATGTGTAAGGCTTCACGCGGCTTCGCGAGGTCGCTGCTCAAATGGGCGTAGGGATAAATAAGAATCCGCCGAACTTTGATCTTCTCCAAAAAGGCCTTAACGTCTGCCACGGCCTCCCTCGCGGTTTCCTCAGAATCGCCTTGTTCAACAGCTGTAAACAAAACAAGGACCTCCTCAACCCTCTGTCTCTGGCCATCACTCTCCTCCGCCTCCGCTGCTTCCCGCTCCACAGGCTCGAATTCGATGAAGTCAGAGTGAAGCTGCAAGATTCTCATAAAGACACCTCAAA
>DAOVBJ010000020.1 GCA_030670615.1 Candidatus Bathyarchaeota archaeon
AGGGATCATTGGAGAGGGCGCGATCATCGGGCGTTGGGTCAAGGTAGAAGAGGGGTGTATTGTTGGAGACCACGTCGTGATAAACGATAATGTGACCTTGACGAAGAACGTGAAGATCTGCCACAGTAAAGAAGTAAGCGAGAGCGTCCTTCAGCCGACCACCATCATGTAGCCTGCGTCAACGCCTGAACAAAGTTTAAAACCCTTGATATTGAAACACTATCCAGAAGCCACCACCTAAACACGAGTGGAAGATGAATTGTGTGCTAAAACCCTCTTTGGAACGAATGGGATTCGAGGCGTCGTCAATCAAGAATTAACCCCCGAATTCGTGGTCAAGGTCGGAGTAGCGATCGGAACCTACTTCGGAGGAGGCCGCATTCTCATCGGGCATGACTGCCGAACCAGCAACACCATTTTTTTGAATGCAATCACCGCGGGGTTGGCCTCCACAGGCTGCACCGTGCTGAAGGGGGGGTGCGCGCCTACCCCTGCCCTCCAATACGCGGTGAACCGCTTTAAGCTGGATGGAGGAGTCATAGTCACGGCCAGCCACAACCCTGCCGAATACAACGGTATCAAAGTCGTCGGGTGTGACGGCACGGAGATTCCGAGGGAAGAGGAAGAAAAAATCGAGAAAACATTCTTCGAAGGAAGCTTTAACAGAAAAGCGTGGAATCAACTGGGAACCATCCAATCGTTTCCCGGAGTGATTGACACGTATAAAGAGGCTGTGAAGACCCATCTCGACGTCGAAGCCATCGGACGAACGCCTTTCAAAGTAGTCGTCGACCCCGTAAACAGCGTTGGCGGCCTCGTCACCCCGTCATTACTGAAGGACTTAGGATGCACCGTTGTGACCATCAACGCCCAATTAGACGGAGACTTCAGCCGACCACCGGAGCCGAAACCAGAAACCTTAGGCGACCTGTCTACAGCCGTGAAAGCGTTTCACGCGGACCTCGGGGTGGCCCACGATGGCGACGCGGATCGATGCATGTTCGTCGACGAACGAGGAACTGTCGTCTGGGGCGATAAAACTGGTGCCGTCCTCCTAGAATACGTCCTGAAAAAGATTGGAAAAAGCACCGTCGTCACACCCATCAGCTCGTCCAAGCTCCTCGAGGACATCGCGAAGCGGAACGGGTCGAAACTGGTCTGGACCTGTGTTGGATCGACTATTGTGACGAACACTATGAAGGACCTGGGAGCCAAAGTAGGATTCGAGGGTAATGGAGGCTTCTTCTATGCCCCACATCAACCGGTTCGCGATGGAGCCCTCGCCGCGTCCATGATGCTTGAAGTCCTGGCGAAAAGCGGGAAGCCGCTGTCAAAGCTAATCGAAGAATTACCCAAGTACGCCCTCGTCAAGGAACGGATTGAGTGCCCGAACGACAAGAAGCCACAGGTAGTGGCGAAGGTGTTAAAGCAGACGGAGGGGATGAATCGTCTCACCATCGACGGGGTCAAGATCTTCTTCGACGACGGCTCTGTGCTGATTCGACCTTCAGGAACAGAAGCCATCTATCGCGTCTACGCTGAGGCACAGGGAGAAGAGCGGGCTAGAGAGATAGCGGATTGGGGCGTCTCGCTGGTGACGAAGGCGCTTTAACCCACGGCCCCAACAGGATCGACGCAGTGTTTCCTGAGAGTAATTATTACAGACACCGGTGTACAGGAAACGATAGATCGGTTCTCCCAAGACTTCAGCGGCGTCCGATAAGTCGTCAACGAGCGCATAGAAGAAAAGGTTTTACTTTCTCGCGTGACTATTAAAAGGTGTATGGTGGCTTCATGTTAGTTTGGTTGGATATTTTAACCCCGAAACAAGTGTATTTCCTCGGCGAGTTGGGTCGACGGCTTGAGGCAAGAGGCCACAGCGTTTTTCGAACGACAAGACGCTACAAGGAGGTTGACGAACTCCTAAGACGGCGGAATGTTAACGCGATCTCGGTTGGTCGACATGGAGGAGCGTCCCTCGAAGGAAAGCTGGCGGCAAGTGCCGAACGAATTGGCCAGTTATCGAAGGTCGTCAATAAGTTAAAGCCAGACATATCTGTTGCCTTCGCTTCTCCCGAGGCCGCCCGCGTCTCCTTCGGCCTAGCCATTCCCCACTACACCGTCAACGACTCTCCTCACTCCACGGCGGTAGCCCGCTTAACCATACCCCTCGCAGCAAAACTTTTTTCCCCGGCAATCATATCCAAAAGGGTGTGGAGGCGGTTAGGGGCAAGCCCTGAGATGATCGTTCAATACAACGCCTTGGATCCCATCGGGTGGCTTCGAACCTTCATACCAAACCCTAGCGTCCTTTCCGAGTTAAATCTTGAAGTCTCCGAGCCGATGGTGGTTTTCCGGGTGGAGGAGGCCTTTGCCTCGTACCTTCTAGGCCACGTTTCAGAGCGAGAGTCCGTTACCATCCCAATCATCAACCAGGTCATCAATAACCACGAGAACCCCCCTCAAATCGTAGTCTTGCCGCGATACGCAGAACAGATTCAAGTGTTACGAGCGGTCTTTCCCCGACAGGTTACCATTCCTCAGAACGTGATAGACGGCCCAAGCCTCCTCTTCTTCACGTCGGTCTTCGTGGGGGCGGGAGGCACCATGACAGCTGAAGCCGCGTTATTGGGGACACCAACAATTTCATGCTTTCCTCGCGGGCCAACCATCGTGGAAAAACACCTCATAAAGAAAAAACTGGTTTACCGAGAAACGAAGCCGGAGAAAGTGAGTAAAAAAATCCAGCAAATCCTAGCCAACTTAGACGACGTGAGAAAGAGCCAGAGGGAGAAAGCTAGAAACCTCACGTCCACGATGGAGGACCCCATTGACGTAATAGTGAAGGAAATAGAAGGCGCGGTCTAAGTCGACATCCTGGTAGCCCGAGTCTCCACGTCCCATACATGACCACCCTCATCGTATTCGTCGTTCTCCATCGATACAGGTTTTGAACGACACGCCCTCGACACCCCATCTAGAGCGGGTTTCTGAAGACTTTACGTCGCCAATCACTCAATCGATGGGATGTCTCATGAAAATGGCGGGATTGTCATTGAAAGGGTGGTTGCTCTCGATCTATAAAGCCCATTCGTGGCGTTCACTTCGAGCGTCATCGCTACATCTTAAAGGCAAGGCGAAGAACCGCTTTCATAAACCGTAAAGATTCCATCCCGCTGAGTTTCGATTTGCCGACCCCTCGATCTACAAATTCAATCGGTATCTCGCAGACGCGGAAACGCCGTTTCTCGCAGAGGGCAACCATTTCAACTTGAAAGGCGTATCCATCAGACTCAACTTTCGACAGATCTATGTTGTTCAACGCGGTGGCACGGTACGCTCTGAAGCCGCTTGTGGGATCATGGGTCTTCAAACCAAAAAGGAAGCGGGTGAAAAAGCCGGTTGCCATACTGATTATCCGCCGTTTGAGGGGCCAATCGGGGATTTTTCCACCTGGAATGTAACGTGAGCCAATGACTAAGTCGTATCCTTCCTCCAGTTTCTCCACGAACGCGGGGATGAACCGTGGGTTATGCGAGCCATCGGCATCCATTTCTATCAGGCCCTCAAAGCCAAGGGAAAGGGCTGTTCGAAAGCCGTCTTTGTATGCGCTTCCAATGCCCAGCTTCGTCTCACGGGTGAGGACGATGATTTTTCCATGTTTTGCAGAAAGCTCGTTAGCCAGATCGCCCGTACCGTCGGGGCTGGAATCATCGACGACAATGATGCTTCCGTCTACACCAGACGCATTCAGAACCGCGAGGATCTGGGGAATCAAACCTTGAAGGTTTTCTCGTTCATTGTACGTCGGAATGATGATTGCCGTCTTCAAGGACACCGCGTTCACCGAAGCCCAGTCACCTGGTAAACCTGCGTTTCCCTAGTATTTGGAGGTGTCGATAATAATGTTTATCTGTTTCAATCATACGAAATTGATAAAACGTTCCGTCCTCACATAGACAGGCACTATTTATGGAAAGTGATTCCAGTTAAATTCAAGAGGGGAAACAATGCTCCAGCTCGTTGATGTGGTGGCATCTATCAGTGTTATTGAGATGCTCATTCTGTTTCTCCACGCGATGCGATACTACTTATTCTCCTTTGTTTCCTTGAGAAAAAGACGGAGGAACAATCCAGATACGTCCCCGCTTGACCCGAAGGCAGACCCATTCGTGAGCGTACTGCTCCCAATATACAACGAAGCCAACGTCGTCGATCGATTGATGACATGCTGTACATCTTTCGACTTCCCTGACTACGAAGTCGTAGTCATTGATGATTCCATCGATGGAACCACCACAAAGCTCGAGGCGTGGAAGGACGACCCTAGGGTAAAAATCATTCGCCGAACCTCTAGAGATGGGTGGAAAGGAGGTGCCTTGAACGCGGGCTTGGAACGCATCGACACAAAGAGCACACATACCCTGATCTTAGACGCTGATTTTATTCCACCCGCGGACTTACTTCACCGGTTTCTAGCGCAGTTTACTGACGGCGTGGTAGCCGTACAGGGCTATCAACGACATGACCTGAATGCTGAGGAAAACTGGATTACGAAAGGCGTCAAAATAATGCACAGCCTCCAATATTTGGTGGAGATGAGTGCAAAAGGCCTCCTTGGCCTTCTCTTACCCTTCACCGGCAGCGTGTACATGGTTCGCACCGAAGTCATGAAAGAGCTGGGATTCAATGACAGCATAACGGAGGACTGGGAATTTACATTACGGTTTTATGAGGCCGGGCATAAAGTCGTCTACGATTCGACATTAATTGCGTCCGCAGAATGCTCAAACAACCTTCGAAAGTTTTTAACGCAGATAGCTCGGTGGGCGGAAGGCGGCACCCGGGATTTCCGAAAGCACTTCTGGAAGATGATGAAAAGTAACGTCCTCACGACGAGGGAGAAACTTGATTTTTTAATACAGGGAAGCACGTACCTAAATTCCATCCTGATACTGGCTTTGACCATCGGTGGATTCTTGGCGTTACCCTCACTCACCTACTCCCTCTCCCTGTCCAGCACCGTTTCCAGTCTGCTATTCACCGCCATCAACGTGTCCTCACTGGTCTTCGCCACTACCATAGCGTTGATTCACGAGAACCTTTCAAAGGACGTGATCCACATTCCATACACCTTGATTTTGGGCTATCTATCCACGCCCGTCGTTGCCTACGCATCGCTCAAGGGTCTACTTACGGGCCACGGGTCCTTCCATCGCACCTACAAGACGGGGAACGTGACAAAAACATCCACCATGAATCGGCTGCGGGATCTATTCAAGAAGTAGCTGCAAGTTACTGCCGTAAAATTTTACTGGATACATAGAATCCTGCTAGCAACAATACGCCAGCAAAGGAAACCAAGAGGTACGACAAGCCTTGCCGTTCATACGTCAGATCTACACGATAGCTGGAACGCGGCGGCAAAGAGAAGGTGATGAACCCGATCTCTGTTTGGGAGTGCTCGAGGGGAACGTCGTCAACTCGAAGCATCCAACCGGGAAAATCAGCCATTTTTACAACGATGTTTATTTTCTCCCGCACATCTTCAACGTCTAGGGTCAGGTGATCAGGAGAAAGCTGGGTGAAGCCGATTTCGCCGACAGCGGATCTCGGAGAGACTTCGAGGAAGGACACCGCATCCACTGCCTTGTAAATGAAGATGCCTTCGATGTCATCGGCGAAGGTGAAGTCCGTTCCCGTCATGAGATGACGCTTGTCGTCGTCGCCGATCATCACCCACGAAATTCCGAGGTCAGACGCCTTATGGATCAGATTCAGCCAAACCCGGTCCTGTTCAGCTTCCCCCCCTTCTTGGAGAGTGCTATACAGATCATTAATTTTATAGTCATTGATCTCGAGGAGAGGTTGAAGCAACTTCTCTTGGGGATACCAGCCATCGATGAGGGGCTGATTTGTATAGTAGGGCAGGACGTATATCCATTCCGGGCATTTGATGGGAAGGATTCGTCCCAGCTCAGAATTTGCTTTGAAAAAACCGATTACTTCTGAGGGGATCGACGTGTTGCCTGTGTAGGTCATGTCTCGCGCGACTCCAAAACACGCAGTTAACGCTGAAATCAAAAGGATCAGTAAAAGTAGAGGGCGGGCGTTCCCCAATAACCTCGTTTTTTGGATAAAACTTTTCCCCGCGGTGCGATTGGTGACAAGTCGATAAACGAGGTTGCCTGCAAGAATGCTCTGGGGAATGGAGAGATAAAACTTGAATCGAAGCACGTCAAGACTCCGCGAGAAGGGGAGAAGCCGAAAGAGGACGCCGTTGAAGCCCAAGCTGAGCCACAGGAAAGAAATGAACCAGAGGACGCAGAAGACGAGGTTGACGTCTCGAGGCCTCTCCTTTCTCACCCGCTCAAAAAAGAAGATAAGAAACGTGGTGAAGCCGAGAATTAGGAGGATCTGCCCCAGCTCTAACCGCCACATACTGACTACACTACCCAGAATGATGGAACTCGATGGAAAAAGGAGTTTGAAGACGTTGATGGGCTTCGCGAGCAATCTCCTAGAGGGGAACATGTGGTGGGTGATCTCCAGCATGGCGAGGATGAATTGGAGGCCGAGGGGCACGATGAGAGACATAAAGCCTTCGGGGGAAACAAAGTCCATCACATTGCTTCGGTTATAAAATGGGTTCTCAACCAGAAAGGTGGACTCAGTAAAGGGGAGAAGCCAAAAAGCGGACAGTACCAGGGGAATCACGACCGCTGAAGCCAAGGTTTTCAGAGTGGTTTTGATGTCCCTCGTTTGCAGATAGCTGATGAAAAGGAGAAGGATGAGAAGTATCCCTAGATAGTAGGCGGTTAAATGGTGGATGAGTATCAGAAGGGTCATCAGAAGGCATGAGGCGACGAGGAGGTGATTCTTTCCCGACTTCAAGGCCTTCACAACGCATGCGAGGAAGAGACAGAGAAGGGGAACCGAGACCGTTGTGGTGAAACGGTCGTAGAAGAGGAAGTTCTCAAGAAGAACCGGGGTTAAACCGAAGAGAAGGCTGGCGAAGAGGCTGGGAACTTTCTTAAACCCCAAGCTACGACTGAGATAGTAGACTGAGAAAGGGGTGACGATGTAGAAGAAGGCGTTAACACTTTTGTAGGCGAGGACGGGTCCCACCCCGAGTAGTGCAACGAAAAACGTCAGGAGATAGCTCATGGGGGGATAGAAGTGGAGGAAGGGCGTGCCTCCATACCAGTCAGAGGACCACGCGGGAAAGACGCCCTGTGTTCTGAGGGTCTTATACGGATAAAGTATTTTGAAGAGATGACTCATCGAGTCAACGCCCATCGGGAGGCCTTCAGCGAAAAGCGGCGCAGATGTGACGAGGCCGATGGAAAGAAGGCCCGCGAAAAAAGCTGCAAAAACGATCGTTTCCCTCTTCATGGTAAAAACCTATTCTGCGAATCGAATTTTAAAAATGTTAGATAACCATCTTAAAAACAATCTGTCCTCCTCACGTAGGGATAAACGATATACAGTATAAAACAGTAAGCACATCTTTCAAGTGGTTTATCCTGTTGAGTCTACGAGGAAGAAAGAACGTCCATCTCAACGTCGTTTTCTTCAAACTGGCACGGAACCAAGGGGACTTGGTCGAGGTTACCAAGAGCATTAGAAAGCATATATTAATTTACGAACAGATGATCCAAACAAGCCTTTCCGACGGATTTACTCGTCTGAGAACCTGTGATGCCTAGAGCTTTGAACTACGAGAAAAAGAGTCCCATAACCCCTCAGAACTCGCAATTGAGGAAAAAAGGAGTACCCAGAGGCGTTTGGGAGAGGCCACGGTACCCATCCCCTTTGCTGCGTGTCTGGGGAGTCCTTAGAAGGAGTGGAGTTTCAGATTGATTGCTGAGCGAAGGTACACCCATCCAAACTTCACGATGTTAGTCTTCGACTTCCCCGTCGTCCGCCATCGATAAACGAAAGGGATCTCTGTAAGGGTGAACCCCGCCGTCTTGGATTTGTAGATGATTTCAAATGAAAAGTCTCCCGATTTCGCTTTGATTTCGCCGATAGCGTCGAAGACCGTCCTCTTGAGAGCGATGAAGCCGCCGGTACAATCGTGGACGGTTAAGTTGAGAATTAGCCGTAATACTCTATTGAGCACGAGGCTTAGAACCCGTCTGGACAGCGGAGCATTCATTTTACCCCCGGGCATATACCTCGATCCGACGGCTACATCGTATCGCCCCATGGCGTTAACGAGCGTATGAACGGACTCGGGGGGATGAGAAAAATCTGCGTCCATGGTCACAATTATTCGTCCCTTCGACATCAGAAAGCCCTCAAAGATGGCGCTTCCGATCCCGCGTCGCCCCCTTCGAGACAGGAGCTTAATACTGGGATTCACCGCAGATATTTGACTGACAAGGGCGGCGGTGTCGTCGGTGCTGTCGTCGTCGACGACGACCACCTCATATTTCATCCCGTTACGTGCCAGGCCTTCATGGAGATCGAATATGAGCCTACTTATGTTTTCACTTTCATTAACCGTCGGAATGATCACCGAAACGTCCACAGCAGTCAACGTAACTCCCATAACGGGCTTTATGTCTGATACGGTAGCTATTTATGTTTTTGTAGCAGGTCGTTGACGACGGCTCCCTACCCTGTTTCTCTGAGAAAGCCGTCCAATGCGACCATAAAGAGTGCTTAATACGAGAAACGGCGTCGACTGAGGGAAGGTATTACGCGTGTTCTCGATGCGGGTTCTGCCCGCTAAAAGATTCCGTCTCAAGTCTTCTTCGCTGGTACAGGGTGCAACGAGGGTTTTACCCCTCCCGAGTTCGCGATACCAGTGCGCGTCACTTCCAGCGATCATGGGTTTTTTCAAGGTAGACGCAAGTGCGAGGGCTTGCTGGTTAGCTTTCACGCTTGACCTCGCGTTGAAGGCTTCAATAATATCTATTTTTTCGAGGATATCCACGGGGATGCCTCGACGTCTCTGGGGATGAGGTGGGAAGAAGGAGCGAAATGGGTGGGGGAGAACCGTTATCCCGTTCTGATCCCTAATTTCATCGATCACGGCAAAGGGATCCGTCGAGGACACCTCTTCAGTAAGGAATAACCCAATGATTTCGCAGGCGTCTGTCCGTATCTCAGCGCCCACAACCACGAAGAAGTGGCTACCACAAGTCTTCTTCGCCTTTACACCGCCTTTAATCGTGTTATGATCAGTTATCGCTACACCGCGTAACCCCTTCTTCGTGGCTACCCGTACCAGTTTTTCAGGAACCATGTTGGCGTCTCTAGAAAAGTGGGAATGCACATGAAAGTCAAAAAAGTTCATCGCTCTCCCCCTTGGTAAGAGATGCCACGGCGTCATCAATCGACTCATAAATGTCGAGGGCGCCTTCCTGAAGGAAATGAATGAGGTAGGGCAAGGGCGCAACTAGAAAGGGCATGATGTCGGTGACGGAGAAGTCGTCGTAGCAGATGTTACGCGCGAAGGGTCTGAAGCGCTTAAGAGTTTGGACGCCTCGTCCCCTCTTAACTGCGTCCAAGAGAGTTTGAATTTGACCGAAGAACCATCGTGTTCGAACACCGACCCGGTAGTTAAAGGTCGAAGAGACATCCCCAGAGACCGCCATCTCATATAATAGACGGGGAAAATCCACGCCTGCGCAGACAGCTTGGTTGATGGAGCCCCAGAACCGTGGATTGATCTCTAAAAAGACAGGCGTCCCCGTCCTTCGGTCGAGCTTAAACTCCACCATCGCGACGCCATGCCACTTCAAATGGGTAAGGAGGCGACACGCATATTCTTCCATCTTTGCGTGTCTCGTACTTATGCGTTCCACGCTTGCGCCGCCAGTTATCGGGTACTCCATAAGCCGCTTGTGTACGAATAGCGCCCTCACCTCTCCCTGATTAAATAACGCGGAAACGCCGTATCCCGTACCTGGTATATACTCCTGAATAAAGGGGGCACCACTTCCGTATCCAAAGCGTTGAAGCGTGGCTGTGTACGCAGCAAGCAATTCGTTTTTGGTATGCACGTAGGTTAAGCCCCATGCGCCGCGTCCTCGCGGGATCTTTATCACCGCAGGATACGCCACCTCTTCACTGATGCGATGAAGCTCCTTTAACCCACGTACGTGGTACGTTTGGGGCGTGGGGACATCCAAGCTCTGAGCTATGGTCGTCATCGCCGTTTTATCGCGGGCAACATTCATCTGCTCATAAGACGCGATGGGAAGCCGAGTATACTTCGCAAATTTATCCTTGAAGTAGGAGAGGATAACGGTCTCCTCGTGGGCGGGCATCAAGACATCAGGCTTAAGGATCTTTACGTGGTCGAAGAGACAGCGAACGAATCC
>DAOVBJ010000128.1 GCA_030670615.1 Candidatus Bathyarchaeota archaeon
ATTTATATCTTCAACTTCATGCGCTTTTTTCAACAGGTCTGTCAAGAGGGAGCGTCCTTCGTTTGTATGTTAGGGGAAAAACTTATAAGATATGACATATGTAATATGACAAATGTCGCGTCTTACCGCTAAAGCAATCACAAAAAAGGAACTTTACAAGGATTTTGACAGTAAGCTGAAGCGTGGAGAAAACCAAAAAACCGTTTTGAGGGACATCACAGAGACCTGTGAATCTTGTCGACCGCTAAATCCGATTATTTGCGTAGAGTCCTGTCCGATCTGGACTCTTAAGAGAAAGTATCGAGAAGCCTTCAAGGATTTAGCCGAGAAGCCCAGCCTCACAGACTTTCTCCACCTTACGAAAAATGAGAGGCGCCTCAAAATCCTAGAACGTCTCCATGAAAAGCCATGTACTTTAGAGGAGTTACACGAGCACCTCAAGAATGCGGGGTATTCCCATAGTTTAAACATCCTC
This sequence comes from Candidatus Bathyarchaeota archaeon, assembly GCA_030670615.1. Taxonomy (GTDB): domain Archaea; phylum Thermoproteota; class Bathyarchaeia; order RBG-16-48-13; genus DAOVBJ01. Next base: position 476 of record DAOVBJ010000128.1, read on the forward strand.
CGTCACCACTATGTTCGACCCCTTGCAGACGTTTCCTTCGTTGAAGAGCAAAATGGCGTCTACGCTATCACCTTCAAAGGAAAAAGCATCTATAACCTGCTCACTACGAGCGAAATCGCGAAGCTATCCACCCATTCCCAAGGGTACGACGAAAAAATATTGAAAAATCTTCTTTCCGGACCAAAAACCTATGACGACTTGAGGGAAATAGTGCCCAACGGCTCCCTACGTCGAAGCCTCAGGAGACTGCAGAAGAGTAATTTCCTTTTTAAGCCTACACTAAATGGTCGCATCTTCTATTTTGCCACTAAGAAGAGGCCTACGCGAAAGCTCTCCCAGACAGAGATGAAAATATTCAAGGCATTACCCCCAGAGGGGCTTTCAACTAAGGACATTAGTGAAAAAGCTGGAATAAGCATGAGAAGAGTATACGAGTATTTGAAGCGACTAAAATATAAACGCCATGTCCGAAAAGAGGAGAAGACCGCAGTCTACAGACTTACTGACGCGGGGAAGAGCTTAGCACAATCCATAAACCTGGCGTATAGTCTTATCCAGACCTAAGGCGTATCCTTTCAACGAATGCCCAAATACCACGTACTCAGGGTAGACAGGCATCGCAGCCTTCGATTTCAAAATCCGGGTCTAACCTTTTATGGAGGCTGCATAACACCCTCTTTTGACGGACAACCTGACATGCTTCACAGTATCTTCGTGTTATTTGACGTTTAGAGATTGAATCACTGGCTAAGCCATCGGCAAGGATTTGAACAAGATCCTGCACTTCCTCGATTCCATCGATCTTTATGGCCTTTCCCCTAGCGTTTCTCATGTACTGGCTGACCGCTGATTGGGTTATCCCAAGCAGAAACGCAATGTCCTGTTGCTTCATTTGATATACGGTACTCAATTTCCTCGCGACCAAGGCCCTCATTGCAGGAACCACTGACCGCACAGCGAATTCACAGGGGAGAGACATTTTGGTTCACCGACGTTTGCATCCTTACAGATGATTACGTATGTTATATATTTAACGTTTTACTACCCTGAGTCATATGATCCTCGTATCAATACTTTGGGAAGGTTTATATGAGTACCCTCAGAATTTCTCTTAAAAGTTTACTCTGTTTCAACAAGCTTGAGGGAAGTAGAAAGACTGGCTTCAATGGATCCCAACCTGTATTTTGACCTATTAGCCCTAGTAAAAGAGGAGTTCGCGGTCACAGACGCGTACTTGTGGAATAATAGGCCAACCTTTATCGTCGCGCCCGCTCAAAATCTTGAAGCGAAAATTAATGGCTTGAGGAAGAAATTTAAGGATAAGAACATGCAGCTTCTCATCAGAAGAGAGGGCGAAAGCCTTACCTTACATGCAGTATCTGTACAGAAAGCGGCGCCATCTCCAAAGAAGTTCCTCTCAATGAATCGACCTTTACTCCTCTTCCTAGCCACCATCATAACCGTATCGATTACCGGGTACTTCAACGCAAAGAGCTTCGTTGACATCCTAACCTTTTTGGGGAGAAGCCTCGAAGTCGATGAGGGACTTTACCTCCTCGGTATGACCGCAGCATACACGATCTCCATAATGGCCGTCTTGGGCCTCCACGAAATAGGACACCTACTTGCCTGTCGACGCCACAACATTGAGGCTTCTTGGCCAATTTTCATTCCTGGTATCCCTCTCCTCACTCTCGGAACTTTCGGCGCCTTGATTAGACAAAAACAACCCACATTAAATCGCAATCAACTTTTCGACATCGGGTTTTCAGGGCCAATAATCGGCTTCATCACCGCCCTAGTCGTCTCCTTACTCGGCTATTCCTTGTCCATTCCCCTCTCTCAAACGGAATATCTTTTACTCACGAATTACGTGGGCGAGGGGCAATACATCTTCATTCCCTTCCTGTTTCAAAGTCTCAGTCCATATATCTTTCCCAACCCCACCAGCTTCACGCATATCCTCCATCCCTTGGCCTTAGCTGGGTGGGTAGCCACGCTCTTAACCTTTCTCAACATTTTTCCCATCGGTCAACTCGATGGAGGCCACGTTTCCCGCGCCCTTTTTGGGGCCAAATGGCATCGTCGCTTCTCCTATGTCATGACTCTAGTGATGATATTAACGGGGTGGTGGTCGATGGCTCTCCTCACTCTCCTCTTTTTGAGGAACAACCATCCAGGAACACTGGATGACGCCACTGGCGTTTCCACAGGCAGAAAAGTCTTGAGCATCCTCGTTGCAGTCATCTTTCTCTCCTGTTTCACCCTTACTCCTGATAGCCCCCTGCTCTACCTGTTAACCAGCTAGTCCAGGTGCCCCGACTTGACGAATGATGCGCAAAGTCTGAGGTGCATTGATCTGCACATTCACACCCAATTCTCAGATGGTAAACACAGCCTTGATGAGGCGTATAAGGTTGCCCACAATAAGGGATTGAAGTATGTTGCCATAACGGATCATTACAGTGAGTTTACTGCGCTTCCTAATAGGATGTCCAAGAGAGATCTCGGGGGATATTTGGAGACCTTGAGGCGCGTCCAAGCTTTCAAGGGGCTTGAGGTGGAGATCATGGAGGATGGATCAGTGTCAATGTCCGCGAAGACTGGGAACGATTTCGACGTTATTGTTGGGGGTTTACATTCTGTACACGGCGTCAGGTTTTGGAGGGATTTGACGCCAATACTGGATGCCAAGGGTTTTGTGGACGACGTGAGGGTGGCTCTCATCAAGGCCATGGAGAGCCGTTGCTTGGATGTTCTCGCGCACGTCACTTGGCTTCCTCCATCATTATGTTCCCGAATGCGCGAATTAGTGGGCGCGGAGTGGATTGCCAGCGTTATCGAGGCAGCGAGCGACTTCGGAGTGGCAATCGAATTAAATGGGCGGTGGCAGTTGCCAAACGAAGATTGGGTCAAGAGGTGTGTCCATCACGGCGTTCAACTCTCTCTAGGAAGCGACGCCCACACCCTGCAGGCGATCGGAAATACAGGTCATGGAGTTAAGCTTTTAACGGACCTTCAAGTACCTAAAGACCTCGTATATCTTCCCCGGAATATGACGTTATGATTATTAGTGGAATTCCTGAGGCACGCTCCTTGAAGAAGATCCAGTTCCTTCCCCTCGCATCTGAAAGCATGGGCGTACGGTCCATGTGCGTCTTCATCAAGACTCCCGACGTGAGCATTCTAGTTGATCCCGGGGTCTCCATGAGTAGACGTTGGGGGCTCCTCCCTCACCCCCAAGAGTATCGACTGCTGATGGAGTGCCGAGAGCGAATTGCGCAATACGCGGACCAAAGCGAGGTCATCGCGATCAGCCACTACCACTTTGACCAGTGCACCCCTTCTTTAAAGGATTACGTCTGGACTTTTTCAAGCCTAGACGTGGCAAAACAGATCTTTCAAGACAAAGTTGTGTTAGCGAAAGATGCTCGAAGTCACATTAACCCCAGCCAAAGACGACGGGGATGGCTGTTCAAAAAAACTCTTAGTGCGTTTATCAAGGATATCAAAGTCGCTGATGGAAACATCTTCACCTTCGGGAAAACAACAATAAATTTTTCCAAACCCGTC
>DAOVBJ010000215.1 GCA_030670615.1 Candidatus Bathyarchaeota archaeon
ACTCCATCCTCGGGAAGATCATCAATAAACTCGTGGTAAGCCGCAGCTTTGAACGCAGCATTGAACGTGGCCTCGCGAAACTGAAGACGATGCTTGAAACATAGTTGTGAAGGCTGTCCGAAAAGGACATGTCATGTGCGAGCTAGCTAGCTAAGTTCTTGATCGTGCGCGCGCGCGAGGAGGAAATACTGCACTGGATGTGCCCCTTTGATTAAGGCCGCTGTCAAGGCCTCGTACATGAGGATCTACAACGCGCGGAGGATGAGCTTCGCCAGGCAGGACAGGGCGTATATGAAATCTACCCCTATTATTGTATAAGGACGAGCTTAAAATTGACATCGAGGAATTGGTTATGGAAAAATTTGAAGTGAAAGGCGGGAAGATCGTAGAGTCTCGATTAAAAACCGAGAAGAAGGTCCTGAAATTTCCCCCAAGGCCTATAGAAAAGGCGAAGACGACTACACCGCGCTTCGAAACACTTGTGGTTATGGGGCATTTGATCCCTGCGTTGAGAGAGGCCTGGGTGGACTTCGAAAACATGAACTCCAACGAGATCGCTGATATAGCATTGGAAAAATTAATTGAGTTCGGACACCTGATAGACAGCCTTCGGGATGAGGCCGAGATCAGGAAAGAGATGATCCAGAACTACCGGAAGATAGAGGCCAACTTCATCAAGGCCGTCGCGGGACTCCAGGAGCACGTGGAATCCCTCGAAAAAAGTTTGCGGAAGTGCTCCGGCCAGAGGGAGACGTTGAAGCTCGCAGTTGAAGACGCCATGAGAAAGGCGAAACTAGCGCGGGACATTTAGCCTTATGGAACCTAAGTTCCCAAATCTTTTATGCTTTTCGCGCCAACATCTTCGCGGCTATTTTTAGAAAACGAACGACAAGAGGCGCTTGAAACGCTCAAAGGAAGAATGAAAAGAGTGATATCTGAAGAGACAAGCGTGCACGCTATAGGAACTTTAAGACCCATTCACCAGCTAGCTATCACTTGTCTATAGACTGTCACTGATACCTAAGCTAGCTAGACTAATTAGGTAATACAAAAAAGATGGAACAGCTAGCTAACTAGCGTTCACAAAGAATATCTCAAATAATTACTATTTGAACGATAGATAAAAATGGGACTAACAAAACTGAACGTTTGGATCTCCAAAGTCGGCAATCCCTGTGAAGTCTCTGACAGAACGTGGTATGTCAACATTTACAAATGTGACGGCGATATCCTGGAATGGTGCGGTAAGCGTTATATCGTCTTAAAGGCACCCTGCGGTCACCTAGAGGTCGAGGTTCCTCCTGGATGCTATATCATCAACGCGGTGTGGGGCTATTGGATAGACGCGAAGGATGTGCTACATGGGAACCACTTTACTCACAACGCGATTGTGCAGGCAACATGCGATAAGACCACGTGTGTACGACTTTTCACGCCAAAGGCTCATGTCTGTGGAGTGATTTTCCGTTTGGCGGTCATGGACCTGGTTAGGCAGGATCTGGTGCCTCGAGCCGTAGCTAAGCGATTAAATGAAGCCATGGATGAAATCCTCAAATACACCCCCGAGCCCGCGAAGAAATTCGAATTAGGCATCCTACGCGAACTGAAAGAGGTTGCAAAGGAACAGAAACGAGCAAAAGAACAAGAGGGATAACTTCCCACCTCTCCCCCTTTTTTTAAGATCGATAAAAGTATCTATCGTTTTTCAGTCATATGATTACGTAGCTAGCTAGAGCTTGATGAGTAATTGTTGGGGTTTTCCAGCATCCTATTTTTTTCTTTCTCTTTCCGACGTTATGTTGTGAGCCTTGTTGGGGATCTGACCAGGCTCTCAAAGCCGAGTTTAGCTGCGGTGAGGGCGTAGACGAGTATGCTGGTCAGGGAGAGGAGCACGTGTTGTTTCTATGACTTGGAGAACGGGTAAAACATATTCTTCAATCACAAAGCTTTTGTGATGTAATCTATTATTCTATATTGAGGAGTTTGCGTGCGTTTCGGATTTTTCTTTTCAAGATGTGTTTTTGTAGGAGTTCTTGTTACCCTAACTCTCAGCGTGATACCAATTTCTGCTATTAGTAGCACAGGCGTCAATGTGGGGGAGTGGATAAAATACGAGGTTGTCGGAACAATTCCTGACCTTTCTGGTTATGATTGGGTGAGATTAGAGATTCAGAATGTAAATGGTACTGAAATAACTATACTGGCTACTGTTCGCTATAAAAATGGGGCTGAGGAGACCAATACACTCAGCTGGGACATTGAAACTGGCGGAGAACCTTGGGTAATTCCTGCAAACTTGAATGAAGGTGACCCTTTTCCATTCAGATACAATACAGTCGTCATAAATGACACTCTAACACAAACCTATGCGGGTGCTAGCAGAGCTGTTAATCTACTTAACTTGTCAATATATGAAGAATACACAGAACTAACTGCGTATTGGGATCAGGCGACTGGATTTCTCCTTGAACTCTCTTTAAATTATTCTTCACCTGCTGAAAGTTGGACTGGTGGATACAGAGCAATAGAGACCAACATGTGGTTCCCGCTTCCGCAAATGACGATGGTA
>DAOVBJ010000182.1 GCA_030670615.1 Candidatus Bathyarchaeota archaeon
GACACGTTAATATTTTTCCTTTCCACAGAAGAAAAAGCCAGAAAATTTGCCGAACAGATTATTAAAGATGGAGTAGGAACAAAAATTCTGCCCGGGGCGGTGGGCTGGCACTATGCAGGAGAATGGGAGCATATGAAAGGAAAAATAAAGGCATCTAACCTTTCCCAGACAGATGACCTGCTGAAAAGAGCCATTGCTATCGGTATTCAGGTTAATATGCTTGTTCTCCTGTGACGCCCTTGTTTCTAGGTCTCTTGATACATGTCTGGATCACGCAGGTCCACCAGTTGGAGTGAGAAAAACCCGTTAGGAGCTGGCTACCACGCATCTCTTATCATCTCTATCTCAAACAACTCAAAGAGAATAATACTCCAATTGTGATCACTAAATGGATAAAAAATAGCATTACTTCAATGCTAGCTAGCTTGACCCAGAGAGACGCTAAGACCCGTTTAGAAACGATACAGACCAGCCTCAAGTCTCCCTCTCAAGAAGAATACAAGGTGTTTGCGTCGGGTATTGAAAAAGACGTACCTTTATCAGAAGCGTGATGCCTAAGAACCGTAAAAGGGTTGGTCTATGAATCCAAGGCAAAAGAATTTTTTTTCGATATGTGGTACGTGTAAATCTTGCTGTTGTCAAAACGCGAGACCGCCTATTACGCAGAAACGTAGAAAGCTTATTGAGGATTACCGCTTGGCTCAAGGCCTGAGGGTGGATAAACCCTTTGATACAACAGAGTACGTCTTTCCTCGAGAAACTGGTGACGGCTTCTGCGTCTTCTTTGACGAGGAAACACGAAAATGCCAAGTATATTCCGTGAAGCCAGAAACCTGTGTAGCTGGGCCGATTACCTTCGACATTAATCTACAAACGGGCAAGATCGAGTTTTATTTAAAGTTTGAATGGATCTGTCCCCTTGCCGGCAGTTTGAAGAAGAACCCGGTCGCGTTGGAAAATCATTTAACCTCGGCGAAACGGGAGTTGTTGACGTTGGTTGATGAACTCGATGCCGAAGCGTTGTCAGCGATCTTACAAATTGACGAGTCAGAAACCCGTATAATAGGAGAAGCCTCATTGAGCAAAGATGTTCTGGAAAGACAACGGAATATACATACCCGTCGCAAAGGCGCGATCCACGGAAGCAAGTAGGCAGCTGAAAAGCCCAGTCGTCATTCGTTGAAAGCATCTCGACGTACTCTTTGCCACGTAGAACGCTTCAAAGATATGGTAGTAAAAGGACGCATGTGTAGCCTCCTTTCTTAGTTCAGTGGGTAGACCCCTATATAACGCCTCAGAATCCGGTTTGAAGCCGCGTCTTAACGAGGGATCGAGCTAGGAGGCGGGCGACTCTAAGGGGTTCGGAAACCGCACCGTGTATGGTGAATTTATTGAGAAGCCCCTTCGCCTCGTCCAGCGTCATATTGATGAAGCGGGTGTACACCATGTGACCCGTGTGGAGCGTGATGGAGGTTCTCGACCCATTCTTGTGGTATACTTCAACTCGACGCTTCCAATCGTCCGGGAATAGCTCGAGGAAGTACTTTTCAAGGCCTTCAGACGCCTCGTAGGTTACACATAGCAGGGGTCGCTGAGTTTCCTCCACGACCTTGTGAAGATCGACGACGTTGTACCAGCTGATGATGCAGCCGTTTAACAGAATGAAGTTGATGTCATCTCGTTCAAGAGTTTCATGTAGTTGTATTATTTTGTCGGTGGCGTCCATCCCTCCCACCTTGGTGGTGGCGAATCCAAACCCGTCGATGATCCTGTCAGCTCGCATGACCACTCCAGCCAAGACCGATCGATCGCTCATTCCCTTCACGAAGCTCTCCGCGATTCCCAAGGCTCTCACGGCCTTCTTATGAACGTGTAAGGGCAACGCCCACCCTCCTCTTAACTGCCCATGTACCTCTGAGGTTCAACTAGACGTATGTCTGTTTTACATCAAAAAGATTTCGGGAGAAAGGGCTTTCCTTAATAACTGTTTCGAGTTCCAACTGGATAAGTCATCCCGCAACTTCGTTAGAGAGAGGAGGGATACTCGTGATCGAGAGTTAGGTAGTGCCCGTGAGAGCTCTCTTGGAGTAGCCACGGATATAGGCGAGTGTTCGTGCTATTTCTTTGTCCACACATATTTTTTTCAGTCGCTCTTTTCCTCGTGCTGAGAGGGCGAAGGTCAGACTGCTTTTTAGTACTGTTTCATCGATAGCATGGTCTTGAGTAAAGGTGGCCAAGTTCTCTGCCAATTCGGCTAGGGTGTTGGTTCCTGGAACGATGGTGCTCACTTCGGGGGCTGTCAGGATCCACTTGAGACTCGTCTGAGCCGGTGTGTACCCCCCGGTATCGAGGTTGAGGGGACAGAGGTGGGTGAAGGGTAGACCGTAGTACGGCCAATTGAAGGGCTTCATAACCACGACCCCGATGTTCAACGCCTTGCAAAGGGAGAAGAGAGCGTCCCTAGCCTCCTGAAGATGATAATTATAGGGAATCATCACGGAGTCAAAACAGTCGTACTTACGTATCAACTCCGCGATGAATCGGGGATGATGCCCAGAAACACCTATGGCTCCAATTTTCCCTTGATTCTGGATCTCCTTCAGAGTCGTTATCACGAACACAAAGCGGTCACGCGAATAGCCGTCCGCCACTTCATGGGCATTGAAGACATCAATGTGATCCATTCGTAAGAGTCGCAGTCGCTCGTCCACCCCGTCCATGAGGGCATCTCGCCACTGGGCTTTCGGGATCTCTCGTAACATCCGAACGGGCCCCATGGTTTCAGCGGCTACGTAGACGTCCTTTCGGCGCCCGAGAGTGTCCAACGCCAGTCCGAGAGATTGGGGCTCAGCCACCGCCCCGGTATCGAAATAATTAACGCCTGCCTCGATTGCCTTCTGTATTAACTCGTTTCTCGGCGTTTGAGTCGCTACAAGCTCCTCAGAAGGAACAGGTTCTTCAAACTTCCTGTTTGTGGTAAAGTGCCACGAAGGGAGAAACCGCGCAAACTCGTGTCCACCAAGACCCAGTTCAGAAACCATCAAGCCAG
>DAOVBJ010000197.1 GCA_030670615.1 Candidatus Bathyarchaeota archaeon
CTCAATGGCGGTATCTCGGTCAGCTTGCGTGTAAGCTTCCCCCCAACCATGTATACCTTCATCAGTTTCTACTTTCACAAAAAGCCAGTTTTTGCCCACGCCCGGGTGGACGATGAACGTCTTTACCTTCGTTATCTTCATTTACATCTCTCTATACATTGACTTCCGAGTTTGAACGAGTTCTGTGGAGTCAACCATGAAGCGGATCATGCGATAGGTACCTAAGGTGTACTAATGGATTTATCGACGTTCTCTTTATTATTGCACACCCTCCTCAACTCTCTTAGATGTTCCATTCTCACTTCGTAAGCACTTTATTAATCGCCTTCCTAGTTTTAAACTATATAGTATCTTGTTTTCTGATCCTGTTTGAGGAGAACACATTACACGCCTTTCCTACTGACGGAAAAAGATGTCTTACTCCGCAAACGAAGTATCTTTCTAGGCGTCGACGTGAACCTACTAAGATTCTATACATCGCTAGCTAGCCAATGTGGTTTCGTCATAAGGGATAAAAGGAAGAGCCTGCTAATCGCCTAATGGTTTGTTTGTTGGTTAATACGACCCTTCTAATTCAACGAGGTGGATGATATGCCTACTTTAAACGAAGCTAAAGGCAAGGTAATTGAGTTAGCCAAGAGGTTTGGCTGGGGAATAAGTAGAGAGCACGTGGCGACAAAGATCTTTTACGCCATTATTGAGCTGGGTGAAGCAGGAGACGCGTGGAAGCACCGTGAAGACAAGGAATGGCTTAAACAAGAATTGAACGTCGCGACAGAAGATGAACTCACGGAGCACGTCGCAGAAGAACTCATCGATACCATCTTTTATTGTCTCAACGGCCTTTACTGTCTCGACCCCGCCCTCGACGTTGATAAGGCGTTTGATCGGAAGTGGAGGATAAACTTGGAGCGAGGACGTACCTACGTCGACGATCGCGAAGGGTCGACGCCTGCGAGCCACGTGGAATAACGTCCGACTGATTGTCGTGGATGCGATGATGGATCTCTGATTGAGGTCGCATCTCAGCTTGATCGAAGGCTTGAGAGCCCGTCTGACAGGAATGCTGTAAGAATTGTTACGATGTTCATACCTGACTCCGCGATGAACGTTGAGGGACGGGAAACACACATAGAAGGTTTTTCAATCCCAGCGTAGCGGAAAAAACAACTCAGACTTATGACGTCCATCGAAGATCGATCTATGGCAATGAAGAAACATAGAGTGTTGTCTCGAACTCCTTAAGCCGGTTGGGTTGAGTCGTTGATGACGTAGATGGGTGACGGGTTATCGAAAAAATCTTTAGGGTCTGGCGAGATATTCTCACCTCAGAGCAAAATACACTGTAAGAGGCTATTTGAGTATGCAACGAATTAAATTTGGTTTAGTCCTTCCAACGTGGGATTGGAGCACGAGTCCTCGAGGCTCTAATATCAAGGGTGGGCGACCTGTGGCTTATGAGGTCGTTAAGAACCTGGCTTTAACCGCTGAGCACTTAGGCTATCACTCCATCTTTTCAAATGACCACCTCGTGCGGGGTGAAGGGGGTTACATCTTGGAAGGCTGGACCGTCCTTTCAGCCCTGGCGGCCATCACGACGCGGATTCGGCTTGGCAACCTTGTTCTGTGTAATGCCTTTCGGTCTCCTCAACTCCTGGCAAAGATGTCCTCCACCCTCGACGTGATTTCTGGTGGACGATTTGAGTTGGGCATTGGCTCGGGGTGGCTGGCAGACGAATTCACTGGGTACAGCATGCCCTTCCCCAAGCCCGCTGTCAGAATCGCACAGCTCAGAGAGGCCCTCGAGGTAATCAAGTTGATGTGGACGCTTGACCGCGCGAGCTTCCAAGGAACGTATTACTCTCTCCGAGACGCGATCTGCGAGCCAAAGCCCGTCCAGAAGCCGTATCCACCCATTCTCGTCGGTGGCGGCGGCGAACGGTTGACGCTGAAGGTGGTCGCAGAGTGCGCAGACATCTGCAACTTCGGGGGCTCTCCAGAAGCGTACGCTCATAAGCTGGATGTTCTCAAGCAGCATTGTGATCGTGTTAGAAGAAGCTTCGACGAGATTGAACTCTCTTGGACAGGCGACTTCATCATAGCCGCGTCCAAGGAAGCCCTCGCGAAGAAGATCCAGATGATCAAGCCGAAGCACATGTCTCTTGGAGACTACGTGCGGGCAAATATCGTGGGGACGCCTGAGGTGTGCCTGAGTAAGGTCGAGGAGTACCTGGGCTTGGGCGTGACCTACTTCACTATCAATGGCTTCAGTAAGATCCGGGAGCCGGAGTTGGAGCTGATAGCTGAGACGGTGATGTCCCGCTTATGAGGGGACGTCACTGCGACAGGCAACCTTCTGAGCACGAAGGTCGCTTTGTTGGTGGATGCTCAGCTGGGCGTAGGTAAAGCCTATATGCTGGATTTGCAGAAGTGTATTGCGAGGGTAGCGTTTGAGCGTGGTTTTACAGGACACTGAGGACTTGTGCCGTGAGATGCTCACGGCTCTGGATAACCTCCCTGTTGATGTCTTGGGAGTGGGGAAGGTGGGTGAATTCAGGGCGAGGCTTGTAGGCGTAAAGACCTCGGTTTCACAATCAAAAAAGAAGGTTATGGTGCGAACGGAGCAGGGGAATAAGCTTTCTCTGAAGGCTAAATCCGTCGCTCTTGAACTCGCTACTGCCTTTAGCGAGCTGACGAAGAGCCCGAGTGCAGCTGTGGCAAAGCAGCTTTCCGAATCCTTACTGCTACGCATTAATCACCTTGAGAAAGAGGCTAGGAAAGTAGAGTTGTACTGGAAGAGTTATGAGGCCGCAATCACCTGAATAAAAAGGTGGTGGGGG
>DAOVBJ010000100.1 GCA_030670615.1 Candidatus Bathyarchaeota archaeon
CCTCCCCAAATACGAGTTCTATGCATACCAAGAGAACACACCCCAAACAATCTTTTTGACGGGGGATACTCAGCCAAGCCCTTGGGGGCAGTACCGGGTGGCTGAAGAGGTCTTGAATTTCGTTGGGAGGTTTGGATGTAAGACCGTGATTGCCTTGGGGGGCTATAGTACACCCCAGAATTTAGAGGCGGTCTACGCTATTTCCAACGATTTAACGTTGATTGACGAGTTTAGGAGTCGCGTCAAGATCGCGCGGGGTGGCGTGATCAAGGGCGCGTTCGGCGTCCTCCTTGGCTTGGGGCAGAAGAGAGGCATGAATTGTCTAGGCCTCCTCGGCGCAACCCGAGGAGTTTACCCTGATCCCCGGTCTTCACGGAACGTTGTTCAAGTCGTCGCGGACATGCTCAATTTACCCGTGGATCTGAAGGGTTTAGACAGAAACATCGCGGACGTAGAATCAAAAATGAAGCGGCTTCGACGCATTCAAAGAGGCGTGCCCACACAGCAGGAACGAAGAAGACAAGGAGAACTCCCCGGAGCCTACATAATCTAGACTTTCCTTATACAACCCATCTGCACGGCTGAATCGCAACGCTCCCTTAGAAGCCCCCTAGCGTCCACAGACCTACCCTAAAAGACAGGCGATCAACCATCGCAGATACCATTATTCTCGGCGCTCGAAGTCTTTGTTTGCTTGTTAACCGTGTTGTCCACATAGTTTTGGCTTTAAACAAGTTTTCAGTAGTAAAGAGCAGTAGTATTCACAAGAATCCTAACCGGAGAACCGTTCATGTCTGAAGACCAAAATGTTGTCTATATTGGACGAAAACCCGTAACGAGCTATGTCCTAGCCGTCATGACCCACCTTAACAGGTCTCACGCCAAAGAGGTTGTGTTGAAGGCCAGGGGGAAGCGCCATCACTACCGCCGTTGACACAGCCGAAGTAACCAGACGCAGATTCATGGAGACCCTACAGGTAAACAAAATTGACGTTGGAACAGAAGAACTCACCCAGCAGGATGGATGTAAAAGAGCGGTGTCAACCATCGAGGTAACTCTCAAACGCCTAAATCCCATCAGAAAAAACTGCTTTTTGAGGGATTCCACTAGGGTCCATAGGAGGTTTCCCTTAGCTAACCCTGTTTTTACATGTATAACGCTACCTAGCAATCGATTCCATTTTAAATCATAAAATCTACCCGTTAATCTTTCATTTAAGGAACGAAAACAAACTCACTCAAATGGTTAAAAAGACGTCATTCACCATTCAAGAAGGTTGGCTGGCTACTATCTTCTTGGACTGAGTCTTCCTCTCTTGTCAAGTATGTCGCTCAGATTAGGCGCGCTCGTGGCTAGTTATGTCCTATATTGCTCAATAGATACGAGGGTCTATACTGAAACTGGATTTGTTAATGTAAGTCTCTCTCGCAAGATACGGTCAACACCAGTCATAAACATGTGGCAATGGGTTGTGTGTTTGAACGAATGGTTTATGTTTTGTTGAATCTCATGCTTTACGTTTGAGTAAACTTGACCTCAAGAAAAAACTCAAGGAATTTTACAGAGCCAGTTCCAAGAAGCCGAAGGTAGTCAATATCCCCGAGGGCAAATTCCTTGCAATAACTGGACGTGGTGAGCCCGAGGGGCCAGCTTATACGGCTGCCTTAAACGCCCTCTACTCCGTTGCCTACGCTTTAAAATTCACGTGTAAAGCCGAAGGTAGGGACTTCACGGTCATAAATTTGGAAGGCCTCTGGTGGTGGGACGACCTAACCATAACCGATATAGCACATGCTCCTCCCCGAGACGAATGGAACTGGAAATCCCTGATTAGGCAGTCTGACTTCGTAACCAAAGAGATGGTCGAAGCCGCTAAGGGGGATGTTAAAGAAAAGAAGGGGATTGAAGAGGTTAAAAGAATTGTCCTAGAAGCACTCAACGAGGGCCTCTCTGCTCAGGTAATGCATATTGGTCCTTACTCCGAGGAGGCCTCTACCATACAGACACTCCACAAATTCATTGAGGAAAAGGGCTACGCGATGAGAGGTCTTCACCACGAGATCTACATGTCAGATCCAAGGAGAGGGCCTCAGGAACGTTTGAATACCATCATTCGCCAGCCAATAGAGATTCTCTGATCTGAAGACACTGAGGTCTGCCATGAGCTGTCTAAAGAGTCCGCTTTATACGCTTGCAAGACAGGACAGATAAATGGAAGTTAGATTGAGCTTTTTTCACAGGGAGGAGCTAAAACAGGTAACCTAACCTCGATAATTGGCAACTATATTATCACTTCAGAATCAAAAGTGTTCGATTAGGCACTGTCTAGCCTTTCTACTTGCAACGAGTGTGAGCACAATTGTTTTCTTTTTTCACCACAATGGAAAAATATGTGGTGTCCTCTATCTCATAAGGAACATTTAAAATGGCTGTACTCGAATTAGATCGAAGACAGGTTCGTGCAGTACAGGTGGCACGGGTGACTCGACGTTCACCACCTCAAATCTTTGTCACTCACACGTCAATCTCGAAGACGCTCTTGACACGTATTGAGAGCATGATTAAAAAAGAGAACGTCCGGCTCGTCATTGCTAACCAAGAACGTTCTGATCTGAACCTTATGGAGAAGATTGCGCGAGCGGTAGGTGCTTCTGACGCACTCTTTGTCGTTTTGACCAAGAACGCCTTAAGGAAGCGGTCAACGAGAGACTGGATCTTGTTTGAAGTCGGAGTGGCGAAGGCGATTTGGAAGAATTTAACGGCCAAAGTTACGAAGCAATATACCATCTTTGCTTGGAAAGATGTGAAAATCAAGCTTCCCAATGATGGCCCGATTAAGTTGCTTGCGGAGTATCGGCCTCTGAACACGAGAAGTAAACGGTCGATAGACGCGATGCTAGACGAGATGCAGTCTATCGCTCGAAACATATCGCTTGTTCGTAAACTCTAGCGTCTGGTGGACGCACCCTTTAAGTAGACTACGTGTTTATCGAAAACGCGTTGAAAAACACGCTTATTATTGAACAGATGCTGAGAAACAAGGCAGCGTATGGAAGTAGGCTCTCTCATTGCTTTCCATCCTTGACGTTTACATGAACCCCCATCACTCCTATCAGACATCCGTTCGAGAGAGAGGGCTCGCCACAATTATGATCTCCTTTTGCCCACGTAACACCCAATCGTAAGTAACAAGAGCGAGGTTAACTACACCCTAAGTAAGGGACACCCTAAGTAAGGGAGATTCAACACGTCGTGAAGAGAGGAGATCCTTTGACATTAGACTCCGAGCCACATACCTACGTATTCTCCGAAATAGGCCAGCAGTAGGAAGACGATGAATCGAGGCGTAAAGCTGAAGATTAAAAAATGGTCTATGCGAGTTTTTAAAAACCCGCAAACGAACGCAAGCAGTTCGACCGGCAAAACAGGTATCAATCCAAATACCACGTATAGAGTCCACCCCCATCTCTCCCATAAGCGTGTAAGTTCTTCGAGTTTTTCCGCTGGCATCTTTTTCGTAATGTATGGTCTTCCCAGATAGTAGACTATGCCATAGTTCACCGCCATCCCTATTGTGAATCCCGTGGTGGCAACGAAAATCAGAGGGATTTTTGGAACGCCTAAGAGGGCGGCTGCCATCACTAGGGCGGGACTTCCCAACGGCACAATGGTTCCCGCTAAAATGGTGGCGAAGAAAATGCCCGCAAGACCGTATTCTGCGACGAAAGCCTTCACATCCAAAAATAACGGGGTGTCACCAATATTGAAGACTTTTACGAGGATCAATATGGCTATACCTAAAACTGCGAACACGATTGCATACAGTAAGAAAGACTTCATCCACGCATTTTTAAACAGGCTTGAAGAATCCGTAGACCTGTTTCTCTCATCGATTTTACCCATGGTGAGGTTCCTTGCGAATTGCAGTTCCTGTTATTTCCGTCTTCTTTTTCGCTTTTAACCTGATACGTCTTGCCCTTAGACAGAGAGCTAGCCAGCCTCTATCTTAATAGAACAGGTCACCACGTATAATTAGATCACTTCTACATAATTGTTTAGATAAACCTTTGTGATGAGAGAGATATAGATATGATATGTCGAGTTCTTTTCTCAGCGCCCAGCTCAAGGGGATAGGCGACATCCTTCAAAGAATTGCTTCTGATCAGATCGCCGACTACGCCCGACGATTCAACTCAATTAAAGACGTCTACAACGGCCTCCTCAAGAGCCTCATCCGAAGAGGCTTCAGCGTTGAGGACGCGGCTGTCACTGCTAGGGACTTCTTCGGCTCCGAGAAGGTTCGTTTCGCCGCGGTGGATGGAACGGCGTATACCCAACTGATGTTTGACTCGGTGAACTTCTTCGGGGGATCCTACGCGGCGAAGGGAACACTCGAGTTCTGCGACGATGGAGTTCGAATTGCGTATTCGACTCAGTTTTTGAAGGAGGACATCAGTGTCTCCAGCTGTGTCCACATGTACGTCAACAAGTTTGTGGACGTGGAACAGGCCTACATAGAGCGAGGTGAAGGTGGAAGCGTGACGGTGGACCTGCCCCTCACCGACGAGGCGGTGAAAAACAACGCCTCCATCGCCAACTGGATCATGACCTTCAGCGAGCTTTACCTCGCCTACAGACTGGCTAAAAAGGGTGATGTGAAGATTCTCCTTCTGGATCGAAGCCTCTGTGCAATGCACGACAACCTCGTCTACG
>DAOVBJ010000097.1 GCA_030670615.1 Candidatus Bathyarchaeota archaeon
CCCCTGTAAAGACTCACAAATTAAATCGGCTGGAAACCACTTTTTCCAGTAGTCCTTGTTGGAACGATAGTCAAGAGTTGAATAAGCTACGATGCCTGCGTCGAGCCAAGGATTACCCACATCCTTGATCCGGGAGATGGGGACTCCACACTTGGGACAGCTGATCTTGACAGCGTCAATCCAAGGGCGATGGGGAGTGTGCCCCTTGAAGGCCTCCCAGCCCTCCACGGCTCTCTCCTCAAGCTCGTCTTCTCCTCCGATTACATCGAAGAATCCGCAGTCTTTGCACTCCCATATTGGTAGGGCTAACCCCCAATACCTCTTCTTCGAGATCATCCAGTCATCCATGTTCTGCAGCCAATTCAATTCCTGCTGCATACCGTAGGTGGGGATCCAGCGAACCTTCTTCGCTACTTCCATGATCTGATACCGTAAGTTATTTTCAACCTTGTCTCTACTCACGGATGCTACAGGCGTCTCCAATTTCTCGCCCATTGCGATGAACCATTCATCCACGAGGCGGAAGACTAACTCGTTTCCGCAACGCCAACAGACGGGGTAGCGGTGAGTGTAATCCTCGACTGTGAAAAGAAGGCCTTTACCGCGAAGTTTTTCAATGATGGGGGTCGCTGAATTGTAGACGTGGCTTCCCGAAAGCCAGTCAAATCCGTCGAGGAAGACGCCGTATTCATCCAGCGGAACCACGGCTGGTAAATTATAGGTTTTCCCTAGCTCAAAGTCTTCTTTACCACATCCTGGGGCGATGTGGACGATACCGGTTCCCTCGGTTTCACTTACCTCATCCCACAAGATAATATGATGTGCAGCAGCTGCTCCAACCTCCTGTTCAGCGGGGATCTCGTCAAAGGGCCCCTCGTAGGCCCAGCCTTCCATGTCCTTCCCATCCATGGTGTTTAGGATTTGGGGTCGTATCTTGAAAACTCTCTCAACGGTATTTTCTCCTAGATAAAAGGTTTCGTCATTCCAACGAACTTTGACGTAGCTCATGCCGGGGTGAACTGCTGCTGCAATGTTGGCTGTCAACGTCCAAGGCGTCGTAGTCCACACGAGCAAAGACTCTCCAGGTCTCTCCCGTAGGCGAAACCTGATTGTGACTCCCGGATGGATCAGTTCACGGTATCCCTCCGTCGCAATCTCGTGTTGGGATATGGCGGTGGAACAGCGGGGACACCAAGGCAGGACGTCTCGTCCCTTGTAGAGCCATCCTCGCTCATAACACTTTTTCAGGACAGCCCAGATAGTGTAATTGTTTTCATTTGAGAAGGTGAAGTAGGAGCCTCCAAGCGTTGAGGTGCCCAATTGTCCGACTAATTGCTCGACCGAATCGGTCACAAGCCCCCTTGCACCGTTAACAGTCACTCTTTCTTCGGGATGCTTCATGAGGTTTGCAAGCTTGCGGAGCAGATGGATGTCGTCCCAGTCCATCCAATATCCCAGGCGTATGGATTGCGCCACTTGGATGGCAGAGAAACGTAGCACACGTTCTTTACACTTATCGATGAATTTAGCGATGCCGAACTCTTCGATGTCCCTCTTTGAGCGAAAACCAAGTTCCTTCTCAACCTCGACCTCAACCCAAAGTCCCTGACAGTCGAAGCCATTTTGATAGCGGAGGTCAAAGCCGTTCATGGCCTTGTAGCGTTGGTAGAGGTCTTTGTAGGTTCGTCCCCAAGCATGATGAACGCCCATGGGGTTGTTTGCCGTGATAGGACCATCGATGAAGGACCAACGGGGATGCCCCCTGTTCAGAGTCACTCGTTTTTTAAAAGCATCGGTTTCCGTCCAGAACTCCAAGATGTTTCGTTCTATAAGGGGTAGGTCAAATGTTGAAGGTACGTCTTTGTAGAGGGTCATCTTTTTCTTCACTGAAGACTTTTTGTTAAAACTTGTGTGAACTTCTATCTCGTTGACGGATGAATGTAAGGCTCTCAAGGCGAGTAACCGTCAAGGGTAAAGGGTTTATCGTCCAATACTTCTCCCATCGAACTGAATCAGCCATGGACCACCAAGCCAAAGATACTGTTGGACATCTAATCCCCTGATGTGAAACAGGTAATGGTAAGGACCTCTCACATTCATTCTATAATGTTTTATTTAAATGTGACTGGCTTCAAGCCGATTTGGTTCTCATTTAATCAGTTCACTCCTTTTTCCTAAACGCGTTCAGGTCATAAGTTCTTCAACGAGAATTCTTGTATACCGAATACTTCAGAACGTAATTTCTCAATAAAGTGTTCCCTGAGTTGTATAAATTGGATTCCAGAGCATCATATCTTGTGATCTCAGCTATTTACGGGAGGAAAGCGGGAGTTACCTTTTAAAGGTACAAGCGGTAAAAACACGGTGGAGGTCATGTCTATGTTACAGTTTTTTCTCGAATAAATAATATATCAAGTTCGGTTATGGCGTCTTTAGGGCAGGGAATATGTGGGAAGCCTTTGGGATTTGGCCTTGTCACAGAGTTTTTTGGCGAGGCGTATGAGGAGGGTGTTTGTCTGGTTTTCCTGTATTACAGCCAGGTGGCTTGAGACTAACGCAATTTTGTTGAAGGCTCTGACCAATTGTTCGGCTAAAACCTTTGTGATTAAAGCGTTTCTATTTCCAAGAAGCACTGAGGAAATACCTGAGTCTCCACTAAATTGAGGAATCGCGATTGTCAAGGTTCCGAGTTTTATGCTTCCTTCCTCGTCGAAAAAGGCTATGACCGCGTTTTCAACTTCGAAAAGCTTAGCGGTGAACTTTGTTTCACCGTCCACCACGCCCACACGAATAACCTTTATTTCAGACATGTTCACGCATCTTCCTCTAGATTCAAGAAAAACAGAAAAACTCATCCATTAAATATGTTTAATAGGTCATTATATGAAACTATTCATTTAAAATATCAATTAAACTTTCTTGACAAACACAAAATAGCTAGCAGTAGTTAGCAGCTGAAATAATAGCAACTACGCCATTATCCTCAAGGTTGAAGGATTAGTTAGTTTCTTTGATTGCTCAAAGGAAGACGATTAGCAACTAATTGGTTTCGATTTTAAGATTTCATATCTTAGACAGAAAGAGATTATCCAGTAAGAAAAAATTAATGATGTTTCTTTTAACGGGTAGTAGACAGGTCACAGTGGTGAGTCCCAGGAAGGAACCTCTTGAAAACTATAACACTAGCGATTAGCTAGTCTCCGCTTCTTCACCCTTCGTTTTGAGTCAGGGAGATCGTCTTAAAACGTTCATTTGAAAGGAGGATGCAAATAGGGAAAAGATACCAATCACAACAATTAATGTAGACTTACAAGTCTTTTTCTACGCGGGTACGCGAGTAAATAGTTGTCTCCAACGGTTAAGGTTTTAACAGCTCCCATAAATAGCTAACTAGCCAATTGAAGTTCTGAGAAGTCCATGGCTACCAATAGCTAGCTACGTGTATTGAGAGAAGCAAAAGACACTTTTTGCATATAAATTTTAAATCAATGGTATTATTAATAGATGCGATTATTAATGGATACGGCGGCGATTACGTGGATGTTACTTTAGCTTGCGACATCATGATGGATTTCGATAGTTCGATTCAGCCGGCAATTAATTTGGCTGATGAACTTGTTAGAAGGGGATATACTGTCTCGATGATGTCACCGGTAATGTCAGTTGATGTCGAGCATCGTTTACTTGAAAAGGGCATAAAACCTGTAAATTTACGTGTAACGCTTTTCACTAAGAGTTTAGGCCTTTCTTTATCATGGTTTGAGGCTTGGGCGTGGGAAGCCTCCATCAGGCTGAACTCGCATCTTGCGGGCAACGACTCTTCAGCATCAATTAATTTTTCGCAAATGATTTCTGTACCCTCTCAGGTTTGGTATTTGCAGGGATCTCCCTCCGTGGCCTTAAGAGATATTGAAAAAGAGCTGCCCCTGGGGTTGAAAGTAGCCTATCAAGTTTTTAAACCGATCATTGAATCCTTTGATGAGAAGCTTATCAGTAATATGAGAGATATTTCAGCATTCATTATTGCTAATTCAAAGTTTTGTGCTTCAATGTATTCTACTTTCGGTGTTAAGGTTAATGAAATAATTTATCCTCCCCTTGATTGTTTAACGTTTTGTCCATCAACATCGAACCCCTCGTCCAACTATGTTTTAACTTATTTGGGGAAGGAGACCAAACCTTCGGTTGTTAAAAGGGTTGCAGACGCGGGTGTTAAAATAAAGGCTTTTGGATCCAAGGCACCATTTATTAGGAGAGACCTGGTAGAGCACCCTAACATCGAGTTTTTAGGACGTGTTACTACAAGTAAACTTTTGGAAGTATATTCAAACGCTCTTTTTATGCTTTTTACATTTACACATGAACCCTTCGGTTATGTGCCCCTTGAGAGTATAGCTTGTGGGACGCCTGTGCTTACCTATAACTCGCAAGGTCCAAGCGAGTATCTGACTGACGCAGTTACAGGTTGGCTTGTGCAGAAGGATGACGAACTTGTGCAGAAGGCGGTAGAATTGTGGAAAGATGGGTATCCATCCCATATGAGGTCAAACGGCGTAAAAGTAGCATCGAAGTTTGATGTGAGCTTCTACCTTGAAAAATGGTTTAAGATCTTGTCCAATATTTTATAAAGAAGAGACTTATTAGCCCAAAACTGCCCTCTTTATACTATGTCGCCTCATTACAAACAGCTAGCTAGCTGTAGCTCTCGGAAGGGCAACAACTAAATGTCGCACAGGACATAGTCAGTACCGCACCCACGATAAGCAGATTATAAAG
>DAOVBJ010000012.1 GCA_030670615.1 Candidatus Bathyarchaeota archaeon
CGATACGTACTTAACAGACACGTATGCGACTGCTGAATTCGACCTTTCCAAGGTAACGGTTGAAAGGGGCGTCTTTCTCTCTGATGAGGAAGTCCGCGCTCTGGGAAAATACAGGTACATGCGGCACAAGCTCACCCCATCCGGCGTCTCGCCAAGAGTCATTCCAGGCCAGGCAGACGCGCTCGTGGTGACGGATAGCGATGAACACACAGAGGACGGCCACATCACTGAGTCCGCCGAAGTCCGCCTCCAGATGGTGCAGAAACGCCTCAAAAAGATGAACGGGCTTAGAACAGAAATAGCGATTCCCCACAAATACGGGCCTGAAGAGGCAGAAACAGTACTGGCGTGTTGGGGCTCAACCTATGGCGCGCTAAGGGAAGCGGTCGACCGGTTAAACAACACCGGAGCAGCGGTCAGGATGATTCAAATGAGCGAGATCTGGCCCTTCCCGCGGAAAGCATTTATGGACGCGATAAAGGGGTCACACCGATTAGTTGTGGTAGAAGGTAACACTATGGGACAGATGGCGCACCTCATACGGGCGGAAACCGGCGTGGACGCGACGGGAAAAATATTGAGGTACGATGGTCGTCCCCTGACGCCGGCATACATCGTCACTAGGTTTCAGGAGGTGTGGGCCTAATGGTGACATTAAAAGATTATGAGGGCGGAGAAACCGCGTGGTGTCCGGGGTGTGGCAACTTCCAGATATTGCTCGCGATGAAACGAGCGCTCGTCGAACTCGCCTTGGAGCCCCATCAAGTCCTCTTCGTTTC
The DNA here is from genome assembly GCA_030670615.1 of Candidatus Bathyarchaeota archaeon. GTDB lineage: Archaea > Thermoproteota > Bathyarchaeia > RBG-16-48-13 > DAOVBJ01. The sequence goes on from DAOVBJ010000012.1 coordinate 780, forward strand.
CGGCATAGGTCAATCCTCGAAGCTACCGCACTATCTAAAGGGTAACCTGTTTAATGGCCTCCATGGGAGATCGCTGCCCGTGGCAACAGGGGCTAAGATCGCCAACCACGCGTTGACCGTGTTGGTCGTCGGTGGCGACGGGGACGGCTACGCGGAGGGGGGAAACCACTTTGTGCATGCCATTCGTCGAAACTTGGACATGACCTACATCGTCCATAATAACCAAATATATGGCCTGACGAAGGGCCAAGCCTCCCCGACGAGTGAGCGGTGCTTCGTAACGAAAACGACGCCGGGAGGCGTCATACTTCAACCGCTAAATCCGATAGCCCTGGCAATCACCCTGGGTGCGACCTTTGTGGCGAGAGGCTTTTCCGCTTGGACGCCTCATCTCACCCAACTCATCGTCGAAGGCATCCAACATCGGGGCTTCGCGCTGATTGATGTGCTCCAACCTTGCATCTCCTTCAATCACCTGAATACCTATGCCTGGTACAAGGATAGGGTATACGATTTGGGAGACGAGGAAGACTATGATCGGGAGAATCAACTCGTCGCTTTTAAAAAAGCCCAGGAATGGGGCGATCGGATACCGATCGGCGTCATCTACAGGTCAGAACGGCCTACCTATGAAGAACAGATTACCGCCCTCAAAGCAGGGCCGCTAGTTACACAAGGGCATAACCCACTTGATTTAGAGGATCTACTTGAGGATTTCATTCCGTGAAATCTATTCTTTTCCGATAATCCTCTGATCTTCGCAAAGTGGACAGATATCGTAGATCATCCCACATGTGCCAGACATCGGACAGTTTCGGCTTCCATAAAGGGAGCACATATACCTCAACTGACGCATTTCAAACTCCTCTTTTGATTACGGTATTTATTCACGGCATAAGTTATAAAATCATCTTAATTTCGTTGATCATAGATACGAAAGGCAGATTTTGCGACGGATGTATAGATCCCGTTATATCCGTGTATCGTGAAAGAAGATAGTTTACCGCGTGTTGTTGATCAGGTTGAGGTTTCGGACGGATTCACATAGACCACATAGTTTATCTGTTACATCAACTGTGGTGAGAGTTCCCGAATTAAGTCCGTTGACGATCTCCCTTATTTTTGACTTTACTAGAGGGTCATTTTCCAGCTTCTTTACGTATTTCTCTCCACGTTTTGATGAGAGGTAATAGCTGACGGCCGCTTGGGTTGTTCCTAGTTTCCCGGCGGCAGCGGCTTGGGTGAGGCCATGATCCTCGATCAAGCCCTTTGCGATCAACGATCTGAATGAGGGAAGGATATTTCGGGCAAAGTCCTCACATGAAAACCTCATATTTCATCGCCTGTATCATAACAACGTTATTGTCCTTAATAAATGGCACTATGTTTGATCGTCTCAACGCAAACCATAATATTACCTTCAGTCATATATTAAAACAAGATTATGTGAATATTTATATACTGGTTCAGCGTTCTCGACTGATCACGTTGTTATTTGTTATACGAGGTGTTTAAGCTGGATACCGTAAAAACGTTGAAATGCAGAGAATGTGGGAAAGAGTATCCGCCCACGAAGATATACGCGTGCGAAGACTGCTTCGCTCCCCTCGATTCGACGTACGACTACGAATCCCTTCAACTCACGAGAAGAGACTTCCGTGAAAGGCCTAAGAGCATCTGGCGATACTTTGAGCTTTTACCGGTATCCGACAGGTCGAATATCGTTGACTTGGGCGTGGGTTACACTCCTCTACATCAGGCAGATAGGCTCGGTAAAACCCTTGGCTTGAAAAACCTTTACATAAAGGATGATACCGTCAACCCCACGTACTCCTTCAAGGATCGACCCGTCGCAGTCGCGGTTTCGAAAGCCCTTGAATTTAATGCTACAGCCATAGGATGCGCTTCCACAGGCAACTTGGCCGCCGCATCAGCAGCCCACGCGGCTAAAGCGGGGCTTCCTTGCTACGTATTCGTGCCTAATGACACAGAACACAATAAAATCGTGCAGATCGGAGCCTACGGAGCCAACATCCTCACGGTCAATGGCACGTATGACGAAGCAAACAGGCTTGCGATCCAGGTGTCCGAAGAGTACAACTGGGTCTTCCCAAATTTTAACGTGAGACCATACTACGTTGAAGGATCTAAGACTCTGGCCTTCGAGGTATGCGAGCAATTAAACTGGAGTCCCCCAGACCACGTCATCGTCCCCACGGGAAGCGGCGCCCTACTATGTGCGATCGGAAAAGGATTTGACGAATTCAAGACGCTTGACCTCATCGAAGACGTGAATATCAAGATTACAAGTGCTCAACCACACGGATGCTCTCCGGTTGTAACCGCCTTCAAGAGAGGTGAGACGGTCGTGGAGCCCTTGGAGCACCCAAATACAATAGCGAAGAGTCTTGCCATTGGCGACCCCGGAGACGGCGCCTATGTCATAAAACGCGTGAAGGAGTCGGGGGGTTTGGCGGAGTCCGCGACGGATGAAGAGATAGTTGAAGCCATTAAGCTCCTGGCGAGGACGGAAGGCGTTTTCGCTGAGCCCGCGGGTGGGGTTACTGTGGCTGTATTGAAGAAGCTGATCGAGAATGGACATATTTCATGCGACGAGACGATCGTGTGTTATGTTACGGGAAATGGGTTAAAGACTCCTCAAGCGATCCTGAATCGCATCCCACGACCCATTGAAATAGAACCCAGCTTAGACTCCCTTAAAACCGTTTTAAAGCCAAAGGAGGTGACTGTTTGGTCAAGATAGTTTTCTCTTCAATAATCGCGACGGCCACGCAGGGAGAACGAGAGGTAACCCTAGCGGCTTCAACCCTACGAGACGCCCTCAACCAACTCGTTACACGATACGGTGACCCGTTTAAGGAAAGGGTCCTCGATGCATCTGGCAACCCAAAGCGATTCTTAAATTTTTATGTAAACGGTAAAAACGCTCGTTTTCTAAAGTACTTGGATACTCCCCTAAGCGAGAAGGATGAAGTAAGCGTATTGCCAAGCGTAACGGGAGGTTAAACGAGAGTGTCTCTCTCTGACGAAGAATTACAGCGGTACTCACGGCAAATCGTTTTGAGGACTATGGGCCTCGAAGGGCAGAAGAAGCTTAAAAGGTCACGCGTCAGCATCGTTGGCATGGGAGGACTGGGCTGTTTTTCATCCGTTCAACTGGCTTCCATGGGCGTGGGCTACCTCCGACTGATCGACCAGGACGTAGTTGACATTACAAACCTTCACCGACAGATACTCTACGACACCGATTCACTGGGCTATCCAAAGGTGGAAATCGCCCAGAAACGATTGACCGCATTAAACCCCAACGTCGAGATCGACGCAATGCCCTTGACCGTCAACGAAGAGACGGCTTACGACGTCGTGAAAGACGTCGATGTCGTCATTGATGGGTTAGACCACTTTGCTCCGCGCTACGCAATCAATAAAGCGTGTGTCAAGCACAAGATTCCATACGTGTATGGCGGCGCTCTTGAGACGTATGGCAACGTCACCACGATAATTCCTGAAAAAACAGCGTGCCTCGAATGCTTCTTAGGGCGGCTAAGCGATGAAGGAATGCCAACGTGTGAGACCGCGGGGGTTCTCCCCTCCATCCTTGCGACCATAACGAGCATACAAGTCAGCGAAGCCATAAAACTACTCACAGGAGGTACGCCTTCGTTAGCAAACAAGATGCTCTTCATCGATATGAATGCCCTGAGCTTCACCTCATTTAACATCGTTAACCGAGAGAACTGCCCGACGTGCGGGACTCAGTTAATTGAGGCCAAACCAACTGTGCCTGGGCTGAAGGTGGTGGAGCTTTGCGGGAAAGACTCCTTCATGGCGTCACCTATACAGCCATTAACACTGAATATCGCTGAGGTCGCCGGCATCCTCGAAGAGCGATTTACGATCAAACTTCGTTCAACATTTGGTCTGACCCTTGAACGGTCTGACGGCGTATCAATAAGCCTGATGAAGACAGGTAATGCCCTGATTAAGGGCGTATCCGACAAGAAGGACGCAACAACAATCTACGATGAACTTATGGCTACCCTAAAGAAGTGAAGTCATTCGTTTGCACGATAAGATGTCTCGTGAAACCCCTTTGCCGCCATATCAGATGCTGTGAATTAGTGCGCACACAAGTCACCTTAAACACGCAGAAAATGGCGATTGAAACAGGGTCATACTCGACGTATAAACAATTCTCGACTGTTTACGGGTAACAAGGTTTGTATCTCTCTCGAAATGGCGACAGGACACTGCGATGCCTCACGTCATTCAGGGTCACCTTTCGTCTTGAAAGAGGCCTCTTCATTGATGAAAGAGGGAGACGTTGAATCTGGAAATAGACACCCGCCTCAGTTACCCACCTCCAACAAACGAAGACAGAGGGGTGGCCTAAACGGTTTAGTCATCGGGGAGAGTAAGAGAAAGCTTATAGCTAGCTGGCTAGCATGCTACGTTGTATAATGGAGGGAGTCGATGAAGAAACTGTACAGATCGGTGCTGGAAACCGTGGGAAACACGCCGTTAATTTGCTTAACTCGTTTAACGGCTGGTTTTAAGTGTGATGTAGTGGTGAAGCTTGAATCTCGGAATCCGGGTGGCAGTGTGAAGGACAGAATCTGCCTCAGTATGATCGGTGAGGCGGAGAAACGGGGCTTAATTAACGCTGAGACGGTTTTGATAGAGCCCACCAGCGGAAACACGGGAATCGGTCTCGCCATGGTCGCCGCAGTCAGGGGGTATCGCCTCATTCTAACCATGCCTGACACCATGAGCGAGGAACGCCGTAAACTATTGAAGGCGTATGGCGCTGAACTCGTCCTCTCGCCAGGCGCGGGTGGAATGAAGGGCGCTGTCAAGAAGGCTGAAGAACTTGCGGCAAGCATTCCAAACTCTTTTATTCCTCAGCAGTTCCAGAACCTAGCCAACCCGAAAATCCACAGAGAGACCACGGGCCCCGAAATATGGAATGACACAGAGGGCAAAGTTGACATTCTCGTGGCTGGTGTTGGACCAGGAGGAACCATCACGGGAGTCGCGGAATACATCAAACCCCTTAAACCGCAGTTTCAGGCGATCGCGGTGGAACCCGAGAAGTCCCCCGTTTTGAGCGGGGGGAACGCGGGCTCCCACAAAATTCAAGGCATCGGCGCCGGCTTCGTCCCCGACGTCCTCAGAGTTGAGTTGATAGATGAAGTCATTAAGGTAAAGGACGAGGAGGCGAAGCAGATGTCCCAGCTCCTCGCGGAGAAGGAGGGATTGCTGGTAGGAATTTCTTCGGGTGCAGCGGTCTTTGCCGCGCTTAAAGTGGCGAGGAGACCCGAAAACGCGGGAAAGCTTCTGGTGACGATTCTCCCCGATACCGGAGAACGCTACCTCAGCACACCCCTATTTCAAAAAACGCTAGAATAATCGGGGACACCCGACGTGGATCAATCACGATTAGGAAGAAAGAAGACAACGGAAGAAGAGGAAAAGACGTCAGCGTATGCATGGAGTCCCGAGCAGATGCTGAAGATGATACTGGAAGGTCAGGAGACTCTGGAGGAAGACTGGCTACAGAAAGGCTTACCGAAGCTCGTCGACGAGATCATACTCAACTACGAGAGCCTTGATGGAATAAATCACTTAGAAGGAAAGGATTTACCCTCAAAACAGATCGTGATTGACATACTGGAAGACCTCTTGACTGTCATTTTTCCAGGCTACATGGGAAAACAAGAGATCACCCCGTCCAACATCAAGTACTTTCTAGGTAGCACACTGAACTCAATCCATTCTCGCCTCGTGGAAGAGGTGGATAAAAGCCTCAAGTACGTGTGTCGGATAATAGAGAAGTGCCCTGAGGATATCTGCCGCAGAAGGACCCAGATAGTCGTCAAGGAGCTTCTGGAGAAGATACCGGAGATCCGCGTTCATCTCCGAGGAGACATGCAAGCCGCCTACAATGGAGACCCAGCTGCCAAGAGCATCGATGACATCCTCCTCAGCTATCCCTGCGTCCTGGCCATTGCAACCTATCGAATCGCCCACGAACTCCATATGCTGGGAGTGCCTTTGGTACCGAGGATAATGAGTGAACACGCGCACTCCAAGACGGGCATCGACATCCATCCAGGAGCCAAAATCGGCAAGAACTTCTTCATTGACCACGGCACAGGGGTGGTCATAGGGGAGACGACTGAGATCGGTGACGACGTGAAGATTTATCAGGGGGTGACCCTTGGCGCCATGAGCTTCCCCAAAGACGAGAAAGGACGCATCATAAAAGGGACGAAGCGGCATCCCACCGTCGGAAATAAGGTCGTCATCTATTCGGGCGCAACCATCCTGGGAGGCGACACCATCATCGGCGATGGAGCGATAATCGGCGGAAACGCGTGGATAACCGCCTCCATTCCACCCGGCACACAAGTGATAACGCCAGAACCCAATCAAAAGTATGAGCCCCAAGTCCCTCAAAACCCAGAAAAACGTTAAGTACCCGTCGCGTGCTCCTCATGTTGAAGGCTTATAGAAAACAGGGTTGAGGACGTATCCACATGAACGTGAAGACCATCAGGCAGGATTTCCCCATACTCCGGACAGGCATCACCTATTTTGACAACGCGGCATCCAGCCTGACACCGGAGCCAGTTCTAGAGAAGATGATGGAGTTTTACCACGAGTACCGGGCGAACGTCGAACGGGGAGTCCACCGACTCTCCCAAAAGGCCGGGGAGGAGTATGCAAACGCCCGCAGCAAGGTCGCAGACCTCATCAACGCGAAGCCCGAGGAAGTCATCATGACCAAGAACACCACTGAGGGCATAAACACCGTAGCGTGTGGTCTGGCGTGGCGTAAAGGAGACAAGGTCGTGGCGACCAACATAGAGCATCACTCAAACCTCATCGTCTGGCTACGCCTCAAGAAGAGGTATGGCGTAGACGTAGAGGTCGTCAGAGCTAACAGCCAAGGGATCCTCGATGTAGCCGACTTCGAGAGGGCGATCGATGACCGAACGAGGCTCGTGGCTGTCACCCACGCCTCCAATGTCCTCGGATCGATCTCACCGGTTGAGGAAATCGCAGCGATTGCACACGAACGAGGCGCCCGCATACTCGTCGATGGCGCTCAATCGGTGCCTCACATGCAACTGGACGTCCGAGAGATTGGCTGCGACTTTCTCGCCTTCTCAGGCCACAAGATGTGTGGGCCAACGGGCATCGGCGTGCTCTACATCCGAGAAGACTTACTCGATGAGGTGGAGCCCTTGTGTATCGGTGGAGGAAACATCAAGGACGTGGACCTCGACTACTACCAGCTCGCACAAGGACCGCACCGATTTGAGGCAGGAACACCACCAATAGCTGAAGCCATCGGACTCGGCGCCGCCGCAGACTACCTTCAAGGCATCGGAATGGACGAGATCAGAGCACATGACGCGAGGCTCATAGAGAAAATGTACAATGAGATGATGGCGATTCCCAAGGTCACAGTTTACGGTCCTGAACCACAGCGCAGAGTGGCAATACTCTCCTTCAACATCGAAGGATTGAACCCCCATGAGGTGGGGTTAGCTCTGGACGCCACAGCGAAGATCATGATCCGATCCGGCGCCCACTGCACCATTCCCCTCATGAAAGACGTGATCCATCACCCCGACGGAACCGCTAGAGCATCCACCTACCTATACAACACCCAAGAAGAGGTGGACAAGTTCTTAGGTGAAATATCGGAGTTATCAGCTTCTCTGATCTAACGTGGCACAGCTACCTACGTTTTAGTATTCGTTCAACGAATAGCTAGCTAGCGCGTTACCTCTTCGAGAACCACATCGACTAAACACCGCGATTCGACTCCATCGCGGACTTCGCAGATCGAATAACGAACCCCGAGGACGACGGGCTGACGCCACGATGGCGTGACCCTCTCAGGCGATTAACTATCATCCATCACTTTGTATCATCCGAGCGTTGGAACCTTGTTTTCAACTACTTTTCCATCATCAGACGGTTCCACAGACATGCTTCACGCTAGTACACCCCATCCACTAAGTAAAGCTTAAACTTGACAACGACGATTCTACAACCTATTGACGGCACACAGACGCCTCGGTAGCTCAGCTCGGTCGGAGCGGCAGCCTTGTAAGTTGTTGGTCGCGGGTTCAAATCCCGCCCGAGGCTCCATACAACGCAGAAACGTTCTTTTTTTCCTTTTGACTGTTTTGATTAGAAAGGGGGATAGGAATAGGTATACCCTTGGTTATTAGATGAGCTGGCTAAAACAACGAAGTTAAATAAAAGCCTCTTATTTTTAATGTTAGGTACTAAGGAAAAGGGAAAGGGAGAAAAATGGCGAACGTTGGTAGAACGATGTTCTTTGGAGAGCTTTCGAGGCTTTTACGAAAACAAATAACCGTTGTCGCTATGGATGGCAGGGCGTATACGGGGGTTTTCGATGGATATAACCCGGAAACTATGAGTATCTGCCTTACAGACGCCACAGATGATAAGGGAAACTCCATTAACAAAGTCTTCCTAAACGGAAATACTGTGACTCAGATTTTCACTACTGAGAAACCCTTTGACTTGAGGGCGTTGGCTGATAGGCTGGAGAAAGTTTTCCCGAGGATGGTGAGGTTCTACGCGGATGTGGGGGTCATTGTTGTCATGGAGAAGATTCGGGTGAACGAAACGGGTATTCTTGAAGGAACAGGTCCAATCGCTGAGCGAGTGCAAATGGTTTACGACCAGTTCACGCGGAAAGGCTGACGGAGCTAAAAACGATTGAAGACGCCCTCCATTTTTTTTACGTCAGTCCGTCCTAACAACTCCAAGACCTTATCTGCGTCGTTCGAGGCGTCATCCAGCTCCGTTAAATCGACGCGAAACCCTAGATACTCCATGAGAAACGTGATTACGTCTTTAGCCGCCTCTGCGTCGGGATAGGTGCCCAAGGTCTCCGCTAACAGACAGAAACCTCGCATGTTCCTGTGGGAAGCCAGGCCTAGAAGCAGACCAGCCATTCCATATATTTTTCCTTCCATCACCGCCACCCCATACCGTTGTACTTCTGTTAAGGTCTCAAGATCTGTGAAGGTCCCATAAAGTTGGGGGGAACTGGCCAAGTTCTCCCGTTTCAGGCCGCCTAAACAGATAATGAAGTTACAGCCTAGCTCTTGAGCAAAATCTAAGATCCTGCCACTCAACTCATACTGTCCAAACACTGTCAATGCTTGGGTGTTTCCATCCAAGATAATTAAATCCCTCTTCAATTCCCCAGATGCCCAGAAATACAGTTCATTCGTAGGAAGCCTCGGAACTCCATTCGACGAAGCAATAGCCATGTCCTGAAAATGTGGAGTGAAAACCTCAGCGAATTTCTCCGCCTTCAACTTTTGGATTAAGTATTTGGCTGAGAGGTTTGCGACAAAGCCCATCCCAGGTAAGCCTTCAATTAATATGGGGTTTTGAAGGTGTACCTTTTTGTAAATCATTATTCTGCTCTTCACGAGTGCCCTGCCCTCCAACAGAAACATATAGGGGTGAAGTAATTAAAAGCTTATACTTGGTAGTGGTGAACCGCGTTTTGGCCTTTGAAGTAGTGGAGAAGGATTTGCTTGGAAGAATTGGCAGGCTCACAACCAAGACGGGTGTTGTCGAAACACCTCTGTTCCTCCCCGTGGTCAACCCGCTTGTTCAACCTCTTTCGCCTAGGACGATGGAGCAAGACTTTGATTGTCAAGCCATCATAGCAAACGCCTACTTGTTAAAGAAGAATTTCGGGGATGAAGTGATGTCCCGTGGGATCCACGAGTTCCTTGGCTTTAACCGCGTCGTGATGACCGATTCGGGGGCATATCAAATCCTCGTTTACGGAGATGTAGACGTGAACCCGGTGGAAATCGCTCGGTTTCAGGAGGACATAGGCTCCGATATTGCTGTTATTTTGGATATACCAACCGGATGGAATGTGCCAAGGGAAAAAGCCAAAAACACGGTGGAGGAAACCCTTCGACGAGCCCGTTTAACCCTTAAATCCCTGACGAGAAAGGATGTTTTATGGGTTGGACCCATCCAAGGGGGAAACCACTTAGACCTTGTTGCCCACTCCGCCACTACCATCGGAGAGATGGGTTTTCAAATAAGCGCGTTGGGAAGCCCAACCCAGGTGATGGAACGATACCTTTTTTCCGTCTTGGTTGACATGATCATGACCGCGAAGCAGAACACCCCTTTCGAAAAACCATTTCACCTCTTTGGCGCCGGCCACCCATTCATGCTCTCCTTCGCCGTTGCCATGGGCTGTGACATGTTTGACTCCGCGGCATACGCCCTCTACGCCCGTCAAGACAAATACCTGACAGACTACGGGACGAGTAGACTGCGAACAATGGAGTACTTTCCATGTTCCTGCGATGTGTGTTCGAAGCACACGCCGAAAGATCTCCGAGAAATGTCGCCTCGGGAGAGAGAACGCTTGTTAGCCCGACACAATCTTTCCGCCGTTTTTACGGAGATTCGAAGAATTAAACAGGCGATTCGCGAAGGGCGGCTGTGGGAGCTCCTGGAATTACGGAGCCGAAGCCATCCCTCTCTCCTCGATGCCTTGAAAAGACTGCAAGATTATCGACGATTTCTGGAGATTCACAGCCCCTCATCAAAAGGCAGAGGAGTATTCTTCTTCGACGCCACGGGTTTGGCGAGGCCTGCCGTCCTCCGCCACCAGATCAAGCTCAGCAAGTGGCAGCCACCAAGAGGCTACCGTGTGCTGGTGTTCTTGCCCCCGCCCACTTCAAAGCCATTCCATCGATCCAGAGAAGTCAAGAGGATACTGCGATCCGTCGAAAACGTCGTAGAGGACCTGAATACCATTCAGTTCTGCGTCTACGCCGCTCCCTTCGGGGTTGTACCGCTCAAACTGGATGACGTCTACCCTCTTTCTCAGTTTGAAGCCAGTTTTCCCTTAGACATAGAAACAAAGGACTACGTGATAAATCAGGTACGAACCTACATCCTCGCGGGTAACCACGAATGTACGGATGTGGTGTTGCACGTCGAAACTGACACCTTTGGAAAACGGCTCACCCGTGAGTGTGAAGACGCGTGTTCGAAGAGGGGACTGACCTTTCTCGCCTCCGAGGCGACAGAAAAAACGTGGAATAAACCCTCTGTTGAAAGCCTAGTGTCACAAATTTCTCGTGCCTTGAAAAACGTAAACGTTAGAGACGAAGAAAAAACAGGTTTCTAAAGAAGGCGTTTAAAGAAACGCTGCATTCAAGAAAACGAGAGACATGCTTCAGACGCTGGTTAGTATAAAGAACGATATGAAAAAAAAGTTTCTTGGTGGGACTAGATAAGTTGGACGATCCGGAATAACCGTGAAGGGAGGCCAAACGAACGTCTCCCCAGCTACATCGGAAATAGAGGTAACGCGTACAGTGCAGAACGCCACTTCACTGGATACGGCTGTGTGATTGCCCAAGGAAGCGTCTGAGGCGTCATTCAACCTCGAGGTTCAATCTGTAGCGCGCGCGCGCGCGCGCT
>DAOVBJ010000002.1 GCA_030670615.1 Candidatus Bathyarchaeota archaeon
TCCCCCTATTTGGTAACATGGTTTCAAGCGAAGTACAGGCGTTTGCCGAGGAGTTGAGAAGCAAGATCATCGATGGAAGCGTGGAAGTCCCCGTGATCGACGAATGGTAACGGGGAAGCCGTGCATCGATGAGCGCGGTTACACGTAGAGAAAAGGCGTAAGGGCGGCCACGCGAGGCGTCGCTGCTGATAAAGGTCAACATGGAATGCTAGGATGATAACGATCGAAGAACTGAAAAAGCCGATTAAGGCCGCTCTGTACAACGTAGGACTGTTATTGGTAACGCTGAGCGCGGCCTTCCTCATCTCGAGCCTCTTAGTCGGGCGGGACTTCGGCGAGATATTCTGGTTTTTCTTTCGCTCCAGCGTTGGCTCCGTGGACAGCGTTCTCCGGATGCTCATGAGAACCACCCCCATCCTGGTCGCCACCCTCGGGTTAATCGTGGCTTTCCGAAGCGGCGTCTGGAACATCGGAGGCGAAGGCCAAATCGTCATTGGGGTCATTGTGACTACCGGAATATGTCTATTTCTCCCGCTGCCCCCCGTCGTGGCAGTTCTTCTGTCCTTTATCACGAGTTTCCTCACAAGCGGCGTTTATGCGGCGATGGCAGGATTCTTGAAGGCTCGATGGGACGTAAACGAGATAGCGGTTACCATGATGCAGACCTTCATCGCTATAGCCTTGCTCCAGTATCTCATTGACGCCCCGTGGAATTGGGGAGAGGGCCTCTACCCGAGAACCGCGAAGATCCCGGTTGGAACCCGACTTCCCTTCCTCCTATATCCCCTCAACAGTACGTTCCTCATAGGAATGGCTCTCGCCGTCGGCACGTACATTCTGTTGAAGAGAACCGTGTTTGGATACGAATTACAGGTCATGCGTAGCAACAGGGTAGCGGCCCTCAGCCATGGGATAGACACCACCCGATTGACGGTCCTCAGCATGCTATTGAGTGGCGGATTGTGTGGCCTAGCGGGAACTGGACTTGTCCTCGGAGAATACTTCCGCGCGCAAGCAGGCATCTCAGGAAATTATGGCTTCTACGCCATAGCCGCGGCCCTGATGGCCAACAATAAGGCGTCACGCGCGCCCTTTGCAGCCCTACTGATAGCGTTCCTCAGCCAAGGAACCCTAGGCCTCATCGCTCTCGGCGTCCCTCAGAGGTTAGGCGAAGTAATCATTGGCGCCGTCTTCATTGTAATCCTCGTACCACGCGTAATGAAGAAGTGGAGGGGAGGCTAACCATGATGTGGGACGCCATCAGCTCCATCTTATCGTTCTTTCCGGTGATCGGATTAGCGGCTCTCGGCGGCTTCACCAGCCAGAAGAGCGGAGTCTGGAACATCGCCATCGAAGGGATCATGACCTACGGAGCCTTCGCCGGCGTCTTTGCATACCACTATTTCGGCAATTCGATCGGGATCGCCCTGCTCTTTGGATTTCTCTCCAGCCTAATATTTGGCGTCTTGTTATCCCTGCTCTGCGTTCATCAGGGGCTGGATCAGATTGTGGTGGGGTTTGGACTGTGGTTCCTCTCAGAGGGACTCGCCGGGTTCCTCTATTTAGCCGTCCTGCCCTCGGTTACGGTCACGGAAACCCTAGATCCGAAGATCCTCTCTTTAGATCCCCTTTTCTACGTAACGATTGCCTCATTCACGATCCTTTACGTTATCCTCAAGCATACAAAACAAGGCTTGGCCATACGATCAGTGGGTGAGAATCCTAGGGCCGCCGACACCGTCGGCATTAACGTTTATCGCACGAGGTGGATCTGTACAACCGTAGGCGCTGGTTTGATGGGATTAGCGGGATCCTACCTTGCCCTGGTCATCCTCCAAGGCTTCACCTACAACTTGGTCGCGGGATACGGGTGGGCTGCATTTGCGCTGGTCCTTTTCGGGAGGTGGACTGTGCCCGGCACCTTGCTCAGCTCCCTCGTCTTCACCCTCTTGATCGGACTCCAGACACGATTGCAGGTGGCAGGAATCCTAGTCGTTCCCTCCGAATTCATGGTTGTAACACCCCACATCGCCGTGGTCGTGGCGTTAGCACTGGCAGGAGCCCTCGGGAAAAAGTCTGGGATGCCCGCTGCTTTGGGCAGATTTTATCAAAAAGAATGAATCACACGAAGAAGGTTGAATAGGGAATGAAAGATTCACCGGACATCACGACGAGAACCGTAAACGAGGATGATTCTGATCGACAACTGAGAGGATGAGGGCTATGAAGTCACCTAGTGCTGAAAATGGCAGGACAATCCTTGAGATGCGGAACATTTCCAAAAGGTTCCCGGGGGTGATCGCGAACGACCGGGTCAGCTTTACCTTACGAGCGGGGGAGATCCATTGTATCCTCGGTGAAAATGGCGCGGGGAAGACTACTCTGATGAATATATTATTTGGGCTCTACGCAAAGGATGGGGGAGACATCCTCGTCGATGGGAGACGCGCCTCCATCGAATCGCCGAGAGACGCGTTAGCGCTCGGTATCGGGATGATCCATCAGGCCTCAACCCTCATACCCGGATTATCAGTGTTAGAGAACATTGTCTTGGGAAGCGAGCCTTCACGAGGGCCATTCCTTGAGAAGCGTAGAAGTGAGAAAGAGGTACACCAGCTCATGAATCTATTCAGCCTCGAGGTCAACCTCAGAGCCAGGGTAGAGGAGCTCTCGATGGGTGAAAGGCAGAAGGTGGAGGTGCTCAGAGCCCTCTATCGAGGAACGCGAATCCTCATCATGGATGAGCCCACCTCGGTGTTGACGCCGCAAGAGAAAGAAGCGTTGATGAAGACCTTGAAAGAGATGACTGCGAGAGGAGACATTTCCTCGATCGTTTTTATCACTCATAAACTTCCCGACGTGATTGCGGTGAGTGATCGAGTCACCATCCTTCGGAAGGGGAAGGTGGTGGACGTTCTGGACACCAACGACAGTACCATGAGACAACTGGCGCATAAAATGGTGGGGCGAGACGTAGTCTTTGAAGTCGAACGGGGCGTCACCGAGGCCGGGGAAACCCTCCTCGAAGTGAAGAACCTCCACGTCCTCAACGACGACGAGACACCGGCTTTGGACGGAGTATCCCTCTCTGTGAGGCGTGGAGAGATCCTTGGAATCGCTGGCGTCAGCGGAAACGGTCAGAAAGAGCTTGTGGAGGCCATCGTGGGCCTGCAGCGTGCTACCGCAGGCAGAATCCATCTCAAAGGGAAGGACATTACGCAGTGGTCTCCCGGAAAAAGGAGAGCGCTAGGGATTGGTTACATCCCGGAGGACGGTTTAGCAGAGGGCTTATTACCCGATCTATCCATCGTCGAAAACTTGGTTCTCGGAGTCCACTCGCAACCCCCCTTCACCCATTCGTGGGTGCTTCCCTTTGACAAAGGATGGTTCATTCATCAGTGTAGCGTCAACGAGTACGCCCGGAGGCTGGTCGCCGAGTACGAAGTGGACACGCCGGACATCGATTTACCGGCAGGGCGGCTCTCCGGCGGGAATATCCAGCGGCTCATACTGGCGCGAGAGCTGTCCAGGAGCCCCGATCTCCTTGTGGCAGACAAGCCGACCTCAGGACTTGACGTGGGCTCCCAAGAACGGGTCCGTCGACGATTGATGAAAGAGAGAGAAGCCGGAAAGGCAATTATGTTGGTTTCGGAAGATTTAGACGAGATAATCATGATGAGCGACCGGATCGCAGTGATGTATGAAGGAATGATTGTAGGCGTTGTTCCCACTAAAGGCGTGTCGAAGGAGACGCTTGGCGTGATGATGGCGGGTGGAGCGAGCTAGCTTAATCGCGGTAAATCCCATTCCAGAACATATACTCATAGGCCTGAAGTAACCGTACGACTCTTTGTAACTGCGTCTCTTGATGCAGGTAGTGGTCGATGATCGAGAGAGCGAGCTGCTCTAACTCCCCCGTTGGCTGTGCAAAGAGGTCGAGGAAGGCGGTTTCCTCGATTTGATAGGACGTCCTAAAAGCTTTTGAAAGCCGCTTGCAGTTAGATCCCCAAACGGGCAGGTTTACGATGAGAGCCACGGCCTGTTCTCCAGGTGAGGCGAAGTGGGCCAACGCTGTCAAGTAATGGCTATATACTACTGCTTCGGGAACGGGCGTGTACTCTTCAAGATCCGCTGGGTCTAGGCCCATTGCTTCAGCCATCGCGATCAGTAGAGGAATCGCCTGTTCGTCGCCTTTGAAGACGGTTTTGAAGAACGCGAATTCCTCAGAGCTTGTGGACCGCGAAACCATCAAGGCCAAGCTCTTGGCATCGCGGCTGATGATGTAATACTGATTGGCCGCGAAAGCTTTTACCTTATCCAGTGGCAGAGTCCCCTGCTCAGCTTCAGAGACATAGGGGTGGTCAAGAATCTTCATGTTCAGGGGAGCTAACCAAGACCGGGTCTTCTCCAGAAAAGCTACGCTCATAACATCCCCCAGTAATGAACATTCGATAGAAAAGTGTCACTTAAAGGTTTCTGGAATTTGGAACGGCTACACGCAAGTACGACTTCGTCGAAAGGATCTCTTACACTCTGTTACCGATCGTCGAGAATTTTTTTCCTTTCATGTAAGCTTCGAGAGGGATTTGCGGCGCAAGATAAGGCAGTAGGGATGGAAGTACTACGTTTTAGGGGGCATTAGGATTCGATTCGTCTCAGGGTGGTTAGCACGTCCAAGCCCTTTTGTGTAAGCGAGCAATAACGTCGTTTTCTCTTCCCGATAACGGGTTGAGGTTCCAGCCTCCTCAGAAGCTTCAAGGCTTCCAGTTCAACTAGGTGTTGGTACACGCTGGGAATAGTTATCTGCTGCGAACCCTCTTCCGTCAACATCTTCCAGATGCCATAGCCGTGCACTTCCCGTTCTGAAAGAATCATCAAAATGCGAACTTTCGTCGCACCCAGCTTTGTAGTCACTCGGCGACCCTCAACGCCGTGAACAAACCGTCTAACCCTCTGCTGATTACTGACCAATCGATCAACCACAGACGGATCTTTGAGTCCGGCCCCCGTTATGACGCAGACGACCTCCTCGTCTCTATCGATTGCCCCAAGCTTGATGAGCTTCTTTAAACCCGCGATCGTTGATGCCGCTGACGGCTCGGCAAAGACGCCCTCAGTCTTTGCAAGCAGACGTATGGCCTCCAAGATCTCTACGTCAGACACCGCGACGGCGGTTCCCTTCGAGTCTCTAATCGCATTCAGAGCCTTTTGACCAAGAGGAGGCGCCCCAACCCGTATGTCAACAGCAAAGGTCTTCGGATTGCTAACGGATTCTATCGTCTCACGTTGGTTTCGAAATGCGTCAACTATCGGGCAACACCCCGCAGCTTGAACCCCCGTAACCTTGGTCGTCGATGGGCGTGTGAAGTTAAGAAAGGAGAGTTCCTGAAGGCCCTTCCAGATCATGGAGAGTAACCCGCCGGTGCCGATGGGCGCGATGATCCGTTGAGGTGAACGCCAGTCAAGCTGTTCACAGACCTCGTAAGCAATTGTTTTTTCGCCTTCTATTAGGAAGGGGTCTGAGGGGGTAACCATGTACTCGTTCATACTGTTATGTCTCCCCGGTATATACTTGGTCTTTCGATGATCACTGAAAAGGATGTCAGCGTCGTACGCTATCATCTGATATAGCTTCCCAAGATCCACCTCCGAGGACAGGGAAATTCTGGATGTTAACCCGGATTTAGCGGTGTAAGCTGCGAGTGAGGCACCCAAGTTTCCGATTGGAACGCAGCTCAACGATCCGACCTTGGCGTCCAACACCCTCGATACCAGCACCGTCATTCCTCGGTCAATGAAGGACCCGGTGGGATTCGTCGTTTCGTTCTTTACGTACAGCTTTCGCAGACCCAGAGTCTTCGCGAGTCTCTCGCATTTCTGGAGAAAGGTTCCGCCTTCGCCGAGAGAAATAATATTCAATTTCTTCGCTAAGGGAAGCAATTCGAAATACTTCCACACGCCAGGGCCACGACTCTTCACTTTGTGTTTGTCGAGTGCTTCGCGGATGACGTCATAATTGTAGTTGATTGACAGTGGTTCTTCACACCCAGGGCATACCGGAGTCAAGTGGTGGAGGGGTAACGTTTTATCGCAGCCCAAGCATTGTAGCAGAAATCTCTGAGGCATGTGAACCTATATATAGGTATAATCTTATATATTGTTTCCCGCGAAACCCTAATAAAACGCAATAATACTTGAAGGGGGAGATATTATCAACAACGTATTCAGCGGTAAAATACAATCGTCTACAGCCTTGATCGCAATCGCAGCCGTGATGACTGCCTTAGTTTGTGTAACCACAATGTTTTTCATGTTGCCAATCCCAGCGACGGATGGATTCTTCAATATAGGAGATGCCATAGTCATGATCGCAGCCCTCACCTTTGGACCCACAGTCGGGGCCATTGCAGGAGGAGTAGGCTCGTCTCTAGCTGATCTATTAGGGGGTTGGTATGTTTGGGTGATTCCTACATTAGTCATCAAAGGGGCTGAGGGGTTCATAGCTGGTTGGATTTTCAGTAAAAGCAAGGATCAGAGTTTTCAAAAAACAATTTTAGCTTGGTGTGTAGGTGGATTGGTAATGGTTTTAGGATACTTCATTGTTCAAGTCTTTATGTATGGCTTCGCCGCTGCAACAGTGGAGGCTCCTTTTAACTTTGTCCAGATGGCTGTGAGCGGCATAGTAGGGGTACCCATATCTCAAGCTTTAAAAAGAAGAATTAATGTGTAGGATGCTTGATCTTGGAGAGTTATCTCACAACTCCTCGAAGGCATTGAGCATACTGCCATAGAATTAGGATAAAAGAAGTGTTATAGCACACAATTTCTGCTAAATCATTTAACATCTTTTTTTAAGGCCGTCCACAACTCGTCGGATCGAGGTCTGGCTAAAGGTTCAGTCGACCCATTTCTTCGCACGATGATCCTGCACTCAGCATCGGCTAAGACATCACCAATGATTGATGCGTCCACCCCGTTCTCCCGGAGTTGATCGATTATTTTCGCTGCTTTGTCTTGCTCCGCGACGATGAGTAGGGAGCCAGAGCTAATGAGGTTCAAGGGGTCTATCTCAAAGAAACGGCAAATTTCAGTTGTTTCCTGGCTGATCGCAAGGGCGTCCTCGTACACTCTGAACCCCGTCCCAGAGGCGTCAGCAACTTCGTGCAGACCATTGGATACACCCCCTTCGGTGGGGTCGTGCATGGCTTGAACGCCACCATACTCGAAGGCGATCATCGCCTCCTTCACGACGCTCAGCCGATCAAAATATGTCGTAGCCCTTCGAACGAACTCGTTTCCAAACTTCGAAGCGAGAGGCTCCCCCCGATCAGAGGCCAAGATGGCGGTTCCCTCGATTCCAATGCTTTTAGACAGTATGATCTTTGATCCAGGTGATGCACCACGACACATCACGTATCCGCGGTCTTCGACGACGCCCATGGAAAAAACGATTACCAATGGATGGTCCAAGCCAGGCGTTACCTCTGAATGGCCGCCGACGATGCTCACATCAAGCTTCTCGGCTGCGGCACTCATGTCCCGGCAGATTTTCTCCAGCAGTCCTTCGTCGGAGCCCTCCGGGAGCATGATACAGGCCAGCGTCCAGCGTGGTCGGACGCCTCGTGTCGCGATGTCGTTGGTGGCGACGTTCATGGCGATCCAGCCAATTTTTTCGCTGGCGCCGCTTATGGGATCGCCGTGTAGAGCTAGGAGCTTGCATCCATCTGATACGATGGATGCGTCTTCGCCAATAGTGGGGCCAAAGATTACGTCGCTTCGGGTTGCACCAAGGAATTTAAACACGGTTTTCTCGAGGATTTCTGGGGGTATTTTTCCAAGGGGAAGTATCATTGTCTGTAATCCATCATGATGCGTGGTTGGGATACTCATATTGGCTTCTCAGATAAAAAGGTGAGCGGTTAACCTTTTTATGAGACAGTAAGAATAGAGTTGAGGTAACTAAGTATTGAGTGGTGGTTCAAGTAGTTGTCTCATCCATATCTCTCCAATGACCCCGCTGATATCCGGCGGAAGCTCTTAGACGCCATCGGCATCTCCTCGGTCAATGAGGCTTTTTCAGATATTCCCAAACAGGTTCGATTAGCCAAGAGTACTTCCCTGCCAAAGCCTGGGTCGGAGGTCGAAGTTAGGAGGGAGGTGGAGCGAATTCTCAGTAATAACGTCACATCTAAGGACGCCCTTTCCTTTTTGGGGGGAGGGGTTTGGGGCCATCATGTTCCTGCTGCGGTGGACACCCTCGCAGGTCGGGGGGAATTTCTCACGAGCTACACGCCCTACCAACCTGAAATCAGTCAAGGCATGCTTCAATCCCTCTTTGAGTATCAGAGTATGATGGCCGAGCTCTTGGAAGTGGATGTTGTCAACAGCTCCATGTATGACTGGGCGTCAGCCCTCGGAGAAGCCGCCAGGATGTCCGCCAGAATCACCCATCGAAACGAGTTTATTGTACCCCACTTCCTCAGCCCAGAACGATTAGCGGTCCTCAAGTCCTACGCTAACCCTATTGGCATACGGATCAAAGAGGTTCATCAATCGTTACACACGGGTCAAATCAGCCTCGAAGCCCTCAAGGAAGAGGTCTCTTCACAGACTGCAGGACTGTACACTGAAAACCCCGCGTATCTGGGACACCTGGTACACAATGTGGAGGCGTTGGCGGAGATAGCTCACGATGTGGGAAGCCTCTTCATCGTCGGAGTAGATCCGACGTCTCTGGGCGTCCTTAATCCTCCGGGAAGGTATGACGCGGACATTGTGGTGGGAGAGGGGCAGCCTCTAGGCAATTACGTCAATTATGGTGGACCCTTACTCGGCATCTTCGCGTGTAGAAATGACCCCCAACTGATCCGTCAAATGCCGGGGCGTTTAGTCGGGATGACGACCACGAAAGACGGGGGGGAGCAGGGGTATTGCATGGTCCTCCAAACCCGCGAGCAGCACATCCGACGGGAGAAGGCGACGTCAAACATTTGTACAAATCACGCGTTATGCGCGCTCAGAGCCGCTATTTACATGGCGTTAATGGGGGGTGGAGGCTTTAGACGGCTGGGAGAACACCTCTTCTCCATAACGCAGTACGCCACACAACAGCTTTCAAGGGTTGACGGAGTGAGGACTCCCGTTTTTAGTGGATGCCACTTTAAGGATTTTACCGTAAACTTTGACAGAACCGGAAAGAAGGGGGTTGAGGTCAGTAAGCGCCTGTTGGAACGGGGCATCATGGGTGGTCAACCTCTCGAACGGGATTTCCCGGAGCTCGGAGACACGTTCCTGTACGCGGTTACCGAGATACACACTCAAGGCGACGTGGATGCCCTGTGTGAAGCGTTGAAGGAAATCGTGGAGGCGTAAGGTGTGACAGGATTTCGTCAAGCGAGGTGGAATGAACCCTCGATCTTCAAGGTAGGCCGTACCAAGAGCCACGGGGTGTGCAGTCCCTTCTCAAGCGAGGATCAGAAAATGGGTGTAGACGCTTTGACGCGGTTAATCCCTAAGAACCTCCTTCGAAGGGACGAGCCAAACCTTCCCGCCTTGTCGGAAGTCGATGTGGTTAGGCACTTCACCCGCCTATCTCAAGCCAACTTTGGCGTCGACAACGGCGCCTATCCCCTCGGAAGCTGCACCATGAAGTACAGCCCCAAAGTCAATGACGCTATAGCGAACTCGGACAAGGTCCACTGGATCCACCCACACCAAGATGAATCCACCGTCCAGGGCGCTCTTGAGATCATGTACAAGCTCTCCCAGTGGTTCTCAGAAATAACGGGGATGAATGGCTTCACCCTTCAACCCTCCGCAGGCGCCCACGGCGAATACACGGGAGCCCTCATTATGAGAGCGTATCATCGGGAAAGGGGAGACCTCGAAAGGAGAAGGGAGATAATCGTGCCAGACTCAGCGCATGGAACCAACCTCGCCAGTGCGTCGATGGTCGGGTTCCACGTTGTGGTCGTCCCCAGTAACGAAAAAGGCTGCGTCGACATGGACGCGCTTGAGAGTGCGGTGTCTGAGAGAACTGCTGGTCTCATGTTGACGAATCCCAACACGTTAGGCATTTTCGAGGAGAACATTCTGGAGATTTCACGGATTATTCACGACGTGGGCGGCCTCCTCTACTACGATGGAGCCAACCTAAACGCCATCATGGGCAAGGCCAGGCCGGGAGACATGGGCTTCGACATCGTACACCTCAACCTTCATAAAACCTTTTCGACGCCTCACGGCGGCGGTGGCCCGGGCGCCGGCCCTGTTGGGGTCGTAGAGGCGTTGGAAGGGTTCTTGCCCGTGCCCACGGTGGGACGTGATGGAGAACACTTCTACCTGAACTATGACCACCCGCAGACTATCGGACGGGTTGGAGGCTTCTACGGGAACTTCGAGGTTCTAGTGAAGGCCTTCACATACGTGCTCTCGATGGGGGGTGACGGTTTGAGCAGGGTGGCTGAACTAAGCGTCCTTAACGCGAACTATCTGGCTCGTAAAATCTCAGAAATCAAGGGGTTCAGCCTGCCCTACGGGTCGGGGATTCTTAGGAAACACGAGTGCGTCATAAGCTGTTCAAAATTGAAGATGGACACGAGCGTCACAGCAAAAGACGTTGCCAAGCGGCTGTTAGATTTTGGCGTTCACGCCCCCACAATGTACTTCCCCCTCATTGTCGAGGAGGCATTAATGCTTGAGCCCACGGAAACCGAGTCCCTTGAAGAACTCGATAGATACGCGAGCATTTTCGCCCAGATATCACGCGAAGCCTACGAAGACCCTACGATTGTGTTGAACGCGCCTCATAACACCTCTGTCGGGGCTCTAGACGAGGTCAAGGCGTCACATCCACGAACCTTCTGCTTGAGCTGGCGAATGCGTAAGAAACAACAAGAACGGAAGCCATGAGCTAGGGATTTCTCGCTATTCTCATCACAGTAAATCAGTAGTCTTGTCACACGATAACCAGTAGAAGACCTCGATGAACGGGATTATGTTTCCCCGCCACTAACTTTAAAACCGTTACAGGGTATGTAACTTAAGTTCTGAAGCGGTAGACTACATCTAAAGGGTTGCTGTAAGAATGAAGCTCATATCCATAAAAATGCCCCTCATAGAAAAGGGAGATGACATCATCGCCATTTTTCTAGACGTTATTCACGATAAAGGGCTTGAACTTGAAGACGGAGACATCGTCGCCTTTGCCGATAAAATCGCTGCCATTAGTGAAGGCAGAGTCATAAATTTTGAAGGTGTGGAGCCCTCGGAAGAAGCGAAGGTTTTAGCTGAACGATATGTGCTTGAACCGGGCTTCGTCGAAGTGGTTCTCCGAG
Source organism: Candidatus Bathyarchaeota archaeon (assembly GCA_030670615.1). Taxonomy (GTDB): domain Archaea; phylum Thermoproteota; class Bathyarchaeia; order RBG-16-48-13; genus DAOVBJ01. The sequence goes on from DAOVBJ010000002.1 coordinate 11,337, forward strand.
AAGCCGACGAAGTATTCGGCGGCGTGGCAAGGGCCTTACTCACCTTGAAAAATGATATTATCATAGCCAACGCCGGAATAGACCATAAAAACGCTCCCGTGGGCTCAGCGACCTTGTGGCCCTCAAACCCCAACGAAACGGCTGCGAAACTTCGTGGGGAGCTGGAGCGATCAACGGGAAAACGGGTAGGCGTCCTCCTAGTGGATAGCCATGTGGCGCCCATGAGGATGGGAACCTTAGGTTTCGCCCTGGGAATAGCGGGTTTTAGGCCCGTGAAAGACTGTCGTGGCATGAAAGACCTATATGATAAGCCCCTCCGCATCACCCGCATTAACCTGGCGGATGATTTAGCCTCGGCTGCCCATCTGGTCATGGGTGAAACCACTGAACGAATTGCCATCGCCATCATTCGCAACTCAAATGTTACCATAACCGACGACTACGATCCACGGGAAGTCGTCATCCCAAAGAAAGAATGCCTCTTCATGAAGAACCTCGGGAAAGACAGGTATACGCCTTGACAGACAAGCGAAGAATACCCCAGCCCTTCGTCCTCTCCTTGATTTCAATCTTCGCCGCCCTCAACATCGTAGTCGACGTTCTGCCCCTAACACCCGTGTTGGGGGTCAGCGGAGCCTCCTTCCGACTGGGCTGGGTCATGGCACCCTTAACCGGGCTCTTGCTGGGGCCCATAGCCGGAGGAGGAAGCTGTATGATAGCTGGCGTAGTAGAATTGTTCTTAGGCCTCCAGCCCTCACAGCCTTTTGGCTTGTTTGCCCCCTTCAGGATGGGTCTGTCCGCCGTTCAAGTTGGCTTATTAGTGAAGGGACGATGGAAGACGGCCTTGACCCTTCTGGGCAGCCTCATCTTCGTGTGGATTTTGCTGCCAAAGGGTAGAGAAACGCTTCTGGTCTTATCCTTTCATTTAATGGGCTTCTTCCTCATTCTAGTGTTCAGGACGCGGATTGGATGCTACGTGTCATCCTCGTTGTGGAAGCAGGTCGCTCTCGGCGTCGCCGTTGCCGCATACTGCGGTAACATTAGTCGGCACCTCCTGGGAAATATCCTTCTAGTCGTCCTCACAGACATACCTTCAATAGTCTTTGTCGCCGCCATACCCTTCACCGTCATAGAGCAAACCTCCTTCCTCGCGGCCTCAACAATCCTCGGTGTGGCGTTAACGCGAACACGAGCGCGGGCCCTCATCGAGGTCCACGGGAAGTCCAAAGTATTTTAAATGTGGAAGACCAAGTTTCAGTAGAAGAGCTTTAGAAGAGGAAGACCATGTCAGAAGCTAAACAACGTTATGATCGCATTCTCATGCTGCTAACAAAGCATCACGCCCTGTACCAACAAGTGCTTCCCCTCATCGCAAGTGAAAACGTTCCAAGCCCCGCAGTGAGGGAGGCCTTAGCCACCGATTTGGGAAACAGGTATGCGGAGGGTTGGCCGGGGGAACGGGTATACGCAGGCTGCGCCTACATTGACGAGGTGGAGTTCGCGTGCATTGACCTGGCCAAGAAAGTGTTTGACGCGGAATTCGTCGATGTACGCCCCATCTCAGGCGTCGTGGCCAACCTCGTCATCTACACCGCCTTTGCGAAACCCAACGATATAATGTTTGGTCTCTCGATTCCCTGCGGCGGCCACATCAGCATGGGACGAGCACGGTTTGGAGGCACGGCGGGGACCGTTCGAGGTCTGCGAGTGGAATACTTCCCCTACAACTATGACGAGTTAACGATCGATGTCGATAAAACCAAGGAAAAACTGAGGCGACTGGTGGTGGAAGGCAAAAAGCCGATGCTCGCCATGTTCGGAGGCAGCGTCCTCCCCTTCCCTCACCCCGTCAAGGAGCTGGCAGAGGCCTTCCACGATGTGGACGCCAAAATCAACTACGACGCTGCCCACGTCTCCGGGCTGATTGCTGGGAAGACGTTTCAAGATCCCCTGAGGGAAGGCGCGGACGCCGTTACAATGAGCACCCATAAAACGCTTCCGGGACCCCAGCACGGCATGGTTCTCTCCTGGGAGAGATACGCAGACGATATTAAAAGAGCCACCTTTCCCGGTTTGGTGAGTAACCATCACCTCCACGCGATGGCGGGAGTGGCTTTAACCTTGGCGGAGACGCTTGAGTTTGGGGAAGCCTACGCCCAGCAAATAATTAAGAACTCCAAGGCCTTGGGCCAAGCCCTCTACGCGCGGGGACTCAAAGTACTGGGAGAGCACAGAGGATTCAGTGAAAGCCATATCCTCTGGGTGGACATCTGGGAACACGGTGATGGAGGTAAAATAGAAGGAGAGTTGGAGGCGGCGAACATCATCGTGAACAGGAACCTTCTCCCTTTAGACGTGCGAATGGGACGCCACTACACCCATCCAGGCGGCATCCGACTGGGCACACAGGAGGTGACGCGACTCGGCATGAAGGAGAGCGACATGGAAACGATAGCTGACTTCATCAAACGCGTGGTCATCGACAAGGAACTCCCCACGCAGGTCAAACGAGACGTAATGGATTTCCGAAAAGACCTCCAGCAGGTTCACTTCTGCTTCGAAAACGCGACCCAAGCCTACAAATACATCAAAATAAGATGAAAGAAAGTTAGCGTTGTATAGTTATTGATACATTATAGATGTTATGGGAAAGAGATTAAGGAATTGGTTAAGTAAAACCTCTGTTGGTGATACAAGAACAGCTTGGAAGTCAAGATGGCTTAAAGGTTGCTCGTTGAGGTGTACCTAAAGAGAACCCTCGTACTGAAGCTTCATATCTTTCTTTGGGAGTTGATGAAGCGTAACTACTAGAAGGTAAGCTAGCTATCCAGCAAGATAGACTAAATGAGAGTGAACATATATAGTCCTAAGCAGATATACAGATACGCTAAGGTGTTCCTCTTCCGAAAAGGGAAAGCCGTATATCCGATTCCATGTAAGTAGTAAAGTAGTTTAATCACTGAAGCTGGTTAATGAAAGGTGTGTTAAATGGTGTTGAAGAGAACGCATCTATACGCGTTCCATGAGGCGCATGGGCATCTCGTGGACTTCGCCGGTTTTGCGATGCCCTTATGGTACAAGGGGGTAACCGCGGAGCATCTCGTCGTCAGGGATCAGGTGGGAGTCTTTGATGTCACGCACATGGGCAGATCCCTTATCTCGGGGAGCGAGGCCGGGCGCTTCCTTGACTACGTAACAACGCGGAAGCCGTCCTCCCTCCGCCATCTTCGCGGTCACTACACGGTCATGTGCAACGACCGCGGCGGAATCATCGACGATTTAACAGTATTCAGGTTTGACGAAGAACGGTTCTTCGTAGTGTATAATTCTGGTAACCGCGAAAAGGATTATCAGTGGTTGAACACCCACGGAAGAGACTACCAAGTACAGATCGAGGACGTGTCTAATCAGATTCCGATGTTCGCCCTCCAAGGACCAAAGGCATCATCTACCTTGCAGAAGCTTACCTCAACTGATATCCAGAGCATCAAGCGGTATCGTTTCAGCTGGATAGAGGTTGCCAATCTAAAGGTTTTGGCTACGAGAAGCGGATATACGGGAGAAGATGGCTTCGAGATGTACTTGTGGGATGTGCCTCTCGCAGAACCCGATAGCGCTATCAGGTTATGGAATAATCTGCTTAAAGCTGGAGAGGAATTCGGAATCAAGCCTTGTGGGCTTGGTGCGAGAGATACCTTACGTCTTGAAGCGGGGATGAACCTCTATGGAAATGACATCGACGAAGATATAACGCCTTTTGAGGCCGAACTTGATTTTGTGGTTAAACTTGATAACGGAGACTTCATCGGACGTACAGCCTTGGCAAAGCAGAAGGAAGAAAGCGTTTCCAAGCGAAGGGTTGGTCTAAAAATGATTGACAGAGCTGTTCCTCGCCAAGGATGTGAAGTCTATAAGCGTGATGAACGGGTAGGGGTTCTGACAAGCGGAACATTCTCACCACTATTGAAGTATGGCATTGCTATGGGCTATGTACGCCCTGAAGATGCCGACGAAGGTGAGATTTTACAAGTGAAAATTAGGCAGCGACTTTGTAAGGCTGAGGTTGTCAAGATGCCTTTCTATGATACTAAAAGGTACGGTTGGAAAAGGAAGTCTTAAGACCCTCTTTTCGACATTAACCTCGCTAATACATAGACATAGGATTGTACGGAGTTAGGTTGAAGATTTCACTTGTAACACCTTTCGGATACGTTTCATGATACATGGATGACACTGTGTTTAGCAATCATTGATGGCTTGAAGAGGTTCCTCAAGTAACCTGAGAGCTCTTATTGAAGGAAATGAACGTAATCTTATAAAACCGTTTGAAGGCTTTCAGAAAATTGATCTAGACTTTCGAAGGCATTACCTTTATATGCCGTTATGTAGCACTAATCTCATGTTTAAACTATCGTTTCTAAAAATTGGAGCGATTGCCTCTTCTATTCTTATGGAATACCTCTTTGATGAGCTGGGTAACAGAGAGGATTTCGACGTAAGGGTTTTCGCGACAGGCTGTAAGATGGGCAAATCTGAAGCCCTTGAACTTGCTAAGGTTTCTGCGATTCTGCCGACCGACCTCTTTATCATCATCTCTCCAAACGCGGCTATGGAAGGGCCGACGACTCTAAGGGAGTCTGTTAACAAATTCAGGAAACCAATCATTATAGTGTCCGACTCCCCTCAGAAAAAATTAATCGAGGAGCTAAATTCATCGTCTTTCGGTTATATCTTGGTTACAGCGGACTCCATGATAGGTGCCAGACAGCTCTTTCTCGATCCCGTAGAGTTGGCGCTTTTCAACAGTGATGTTCTGCGGGTTCTTGCGGTTACAGGAGTGCTTCGTCTCATACAAGCCGAGATTGACCGGGTGATACTGCAGATTAAAGAGGGTGAAGATTATGAACTCCCGAGAATTGTTGTGGATAAGGAGACAGCCCTCAGACATAGTGGCCTCAGTAATCCCTATGCGAAAGCCAAGGCGTTAGCCAGTTTCGAGACGGCTATGCGGGTTGCAGGCTTAAGCAGAGAGGGAACGTGGCGCGTTAAAGAGAGAGACAGGTATCTAACAATTCTCGCATCTTCCCACGAACTTATGAGGCAAGCTGCCCTCCTAGCTGATAGGGCTAGAGAAATAGAGAAGGCAAATGACACCGTCCTCAGAACACCCCACTTGAAGAATGGTTCGACTAAACGAAAAGTAAAACTCATGGATACCTTGTCATAAAAATATGAAAAAATACGATGTATACGCTCAATAAATAATAAGGGGAAGGCTAAATAATGAAAACCGATATTGAGATAGTTCAAGAAGCAAAAATGCGACCTATCGTGGATGTGGCCAAGGATTTAGGCATATCTGAAGATGAAGTGGAACTCTATGGGAAGTATATCGGAAAAATCTCACTAGATTTGTACGAACGGTTGAAAGAGAAGGAGGATGGGAAGCTAATAGTTGTGACTGCTATTACACCAACTTCGCTTGGAGAAGGAAAGACGACGATGTCCATAGGACTTGGGGAGGCCTTATCAAAATTAGGTAAGAACGCTATTGTTTGCTTGAGGCAGCCTTCTCTGGGCCCTGTATTTGGGGTTAAAGGTGGAGCCGCAGGCGGTGGATACGCTCAAGTTATGCCTATGGTAGACATTAACACAGGTTTTACGGGTGACTTTGATCAGGTTGAGCGGACCCATAACCTTCTCATCGCCCTTCTTGAAAATCACCTTTATAGAGGGAACAGGCTCGGCATAGACGTTAATCAGATCACCTGGAAGTATGTAATGGACATGAATGAGCGGTCTCTCAGGAACATTGTCGTTGGCTTGGGCGGAAAAGAGGGCGGTGTGCCCCGAGAATCCGGCTTCGATATTACCGCAGCCTCGGAGATTATGGCCATCCACGCGTTATCCACAAGCTTGATGGACTTAAAGGAGCGAGTGGGCAGGATAGTCATAGCTTACACAACGGAAGGAAAGGCGGTCAGAGCATCAGACTTGAATGCTCAAGGAGCGATGGCTCTACTTCTTCGCAAGGCCATCAAACCAAACCTGATACAGACTCTGGAAGGATCCCCAACCATAATGCATGGAGGGCCCTTCGCTAACATTGCTCACGGCTGTCCCAGCCTCATAGGCATAAAACTAGCTCTAAAGTTAGGGGAATATGTAGTCGCTGAACCGGGATTTGGCGCTGATTTAGGTGCTGAAAAGTTCTTTCATATCGCTTGTCACTATGGCGGGCTTAAGCCTGACGTAGCTGTTCTTGTGGTCACGATTCGAGCTTTGAAGAGGCATGGGGGTATAAGGTTTAGACAGCTCGAAATAGAAAACGTGAAGGCTGTTGAAAAGGGCCTAGTTAACATGGAAAAACATATTGAAAACCTCAGGAAGTTTGGTGTACCCGTCGTCGTGTGCATAAATGTGTTTCCAAAAGATAGCCAAGCTGAAATAGACATGGTCGCCTCTCGATGTCGTGACCTAGGCGTTCCTGCATCGGAGACATACGTCGTTGTAAAAGGTGGTGAGGGAGGCTTGGACTTGGCGAGAAAAGTAGTAGAAACTATTGAAAGAGGAGACTCGAAGTTTCACCCCCTTTATGATGTAAATCAACCTATTCGAGATAAGATGGACTTAGTTTCGCGAGAGATATATGGTGCAAGCGGTGTAGAGTATAGCCGCGACGCTTTAAACAGCATTAAACAGATTGAAGCCCTTAATCTCCATAAGGTACCCCTCTGTGTGGCTAAGACCCAGTACTCCTTTTCTGATGTTGCGAGGTTGAAGGGAAGACCTACCGGCTTCAAGATCCATGTTCGGGACGTTAAAATTTCTAATGGAGCGGGCTTTCTCGTCATATTAGCCGGGAACATAATGACGATGCCTGGATTGGGAAGCCGTCCTGCAGCTGAACAAATGGACATTGATGAAAAAGGCAGAATTACCGGTCTTTTTTAGGAGATAAGACTTTGAAGATCTTGGATGGCCGAGCTGTAGCCAAAAAAATCAGGGGAGAACTCTCCCAAACCGTTAACGACCTTAAAGATAAACATGGTATCACTCCTGCAGTAGCCCTAGTCTTAGTCGGAGAAGACCCTGCATCAGCGTCCTATGTTACACTCAAGTCTAGAATAAGCAAAAGGGTTGGCATACACTCCAACATCTATAGGCTACCCCAAAACACGGGTGAAACGGAGATAGTACAGCTAATCCAGACTTTAAACTCAGACCAAAACACCCATGGAATAGTTATCCAGCTTCCTCTACCTGCCCATTTAGAGGAAGAAAAAATCACGACGCTTGTTTCACCCAAAAAAGATGTTGATGGCCTTCATCCTCTCAACTATGGCCGTCTTCTTCTAGGTTTAGACTGCCCAGTCTCACCAGCCGCTCAAGGAATCTTAACTTTGCTAGATCACTACCAGATAGACTTGAAAGACAAGCATGTGGTAATAGTCGGCGTTAATAAATTATTAGGCAAGCCTCTAGCGCTTTCTGTTTTGGAAAGAGGCGCAATCCTCACTCTATACGATAAAGCCAGTGAAAGCCTTGAGAATTACACGCGAATGGCCGACGTTCTCGTCGTAGATGTTGGTGTAGCTAGCTTCATCAAAAAAGGCATGGTTAAGAAAGAATCGGTAATAATAGATTGCGGGAACAACTATGTTGATGGCAAGGTTGTGGGCGACGTAGCTTTTGAGCAAATAAAAGATATTGCTTCCTTTATTACACCCGTTCCAGGCGGGGTAGGGCCCATGCTCACTGCTATGTTAATGTCAAACATCGTACAAGCAGCCAAAGATAAAATATCCTGATAGTTAAAGAGACTTCTATTTCTCCTCAACCT
>DAOVBJ010000026.1 GCA_030670615.1 Candidatus Bathyarchaeota archaeon
GTCAACGAGGATGGGGGTGTCCGTATATTTTCGAGCCTTTTCAGCAGAAGTGAGGATAACACAGGCGGCGCCATCGGAGATAGGACTACAATCAAAAAGCCTCAAAGGATCAGCTACGAGTCTGGATGTTAAAACCTGATCCAATGTAATTTTATTTCTGAAGTGGGCAAGAGGGTTGAAGCTTCCATGGTAATGGTTTTTAACCGCGACTGCGGCTAACTGTTCCCTTGTTAGGCCATATTCATACATGTAACGTCTCGCCATCAGGGCATAGATTCCTGGGAACGTGGCGCCAAAATAGGCTTCCCACTCGAAGTCCATAGCTCCACTCAGCACAGAAGTGGCCCATTTGCCTTGCACGTCAGTCATCTTCTCAACGCCGCCTACTACCACCAAATCGTAGAGGCCCGAAGCAATTGCCAAACACCCTTGTTTAAAGGCTACCCCACCCGAGGCACAGGCTGCTTCAACGCGGACGGCGGGGGTAGGGTTCAGCCCAAGGAAGTCAGCGACTAAGGCCGCAACGTGTTCTTGGCCTACGAACATGCCTGCAGACATGTTTCCGACGAGAATCAAGTCGATGTCTTTACCCCGAACTCCAGCATCTGCCGCTGCTGCAAAACCGGCTTCGATTGTCAACTCCCGTAAGCCCTTGTCCCAATGTTCGCCAGAAGGCGTAATACCCACTCCAACGATGGCCACATCTTGTTTCGCGAATCCATTTACTTTAGGTATCATTCTCCAAACCCTTTGTACTGTTGCTTGAACTTCGAGTAAAGAGAGTAATCGATGTATATCCTCCGCTTCACATAATAATCCACAGAAGGCGCCAAATGCCTCTTTGCATCAACATTATCGGTCACGACTAAGCTAAAAGAATCGGATCCAGCTCCTGACCCATAGGACGTCATCAAAATACGGCTGCCAGCCTCAGCCCCGTCTAGAACAGCAGCCAAGCCTATGAGAGACGAACCCGAGTATGTGTTTCCAACATCCGCCACAACCAAGCCGGGAACGATTTTTTCCCTGCTGAACCCCAGAATGTCAGCGGCTCTCAAGGGATACTTCCCATTAGGCTGGTGAAAAACGGCGTAGTCGTAGTCCTCTGGAGTCGTATCCAGCCGTTCCATTAATCCCCGCGTACAGTTGATGGTCTGCGCGAAATAGCCCTCTTCACCAGTAAAGCGCCCACCGTGCCGGGGATAAGCTGAGCCGTCCCTCCTCCAAAAGTCTGGAACGTCCCGAGTAAAAGAGTAGGTTCCCTCGATTTCCGCGATAACCTCGTCCTTGCCAACGATGAAGGCAGCGGCGCCAGCAGCTGCAGCGTATTCAAGGACGTCTGCCGGCTGGGCTTGCGCGGTATCGGCTCCGATGGACATTCCATACTTAATGTATCCCGCCTCGACTAAGCCCATACAGGCTTGGATGCCTGCTGTCCCCGCCTTGCAGGCGAATTCGAGGTCGGCGGCTGTCAGGGAGGGCGTTGCATTAACAGCCTCGGCGACTATCGTGGCTGTCGGTTTGACGGCGTAAGGGTGTGATTCTGAACCCACGTAGAGGGCCCCTATCTCCTTGGGGTTTACTTCTGGCATTCGTTTCAGCGCGTTTCGAGCTGCTTCCACGGAGAGCGTGACCGTATCTTCGTCGAGAGCGGGTACAGCCTTCTCCTTTATGAGAAGGCCTTCCCGATATCTTTCCGCATCATGACCCCAGACCCGGGCTATTTCCTCAACCTTAATCCTCCATCTTGGAATATACACTCCGTAAGCAGTGATACCTATCATCTTGGAATCCCCCTTTTCACAAAGGTTTAGAGGCTCTATTTATAAGTTTTCTACAAATGTCGTATAATAATACGTCAAATGTCGATAAGCTGATGCCTTCAACATAAGCCATAAACCAGAAGAACTCGCCTGAACCTTACAGAATATACCAGTTGAAGACACTGCTGACGAAAGCAGAACATAGGTATAACAACTAATGACAACCACATATAAAACATCTTAACATTAGTGCAAGAAGACGAAAGAAAATACAGTGTTTAGGATATCCTGTCCATCCTTTTGAACAACCAACTACGCGCATAATAACTTAGTTAGCTAGCGTCCACAGGATAATTCAAAATATATTCTAACGTACTACGGACGAATAATAAGTATGATGAGTCAAAAGAAAAGGTACAAAGGAGGTTATCCTGGTTTTATAGAAGTCTACTCTCGTAAATAAAGTGTTTTAAGCTGACGTTTCTATTCTATTTGAAGTTGAGGTGTACACTTTTACATAGCAGATCAGATGAAAAATTCGTCGATAAGTCTTCTCATCTTATGACTACGTTGTCAATTTGGAAATATCGTTTCGCGAGGAAACGTGTTCGTTCAGCTGTCTTACCACTTTTACCAATGGCGATGCCTTTATCTTTGTTCTCAACCATTACAACAGCCACTTTCTTGTTGTCTAGTCTGTTGGTTATACGTATCTCTTTGATCCGGGCGGGAGCAAAGGAATTCCGGATGAAGGCTTCTGGATTATCTGCGTACTCGACGATTTCGATGTCTTTTTGAACCATGTTTTTCACAAGCTTGATTCGTGACCCGTGTTTGCCGATGGCCAACCCCACATCGCCAGGCTTCACTACAAAAATGATTCTATTCCGCTCTTCGTCGATTATGCAGTCGGTTGCCACTGCCCCTGTAACGTTTTCAAACAGCGCGATGTAACTCATTTCGTCGCTTGTCAACCGAATTTTCTGAGTCATGATTTAACCTTTTTCTTCACGTCGATTCTATTAGAGATTTTCAAACTACTATATTTACTTTCGCATCTACTGCATCTAATCTATGTCTCTTTCAATGCTTTGAGGAGGCTGGAATCTGACAGCGTTCGTATAGTCACTGCAGATACGGCGAAGGGTTTGCTGCACACCATACCTAAATCTGCACTGCTGCTTGGATACGTATGTACTGGCACGTTTGAGAGAGCGGCGTGGTGCATGAGCTGGCGTAGTCTGCCCTGAGGACAGTTGGAAGCAATAATTAAGGCAACTGCTCTTCCGCTTTGAGCTGCTTCCATCGCTTTATTGAAGCCTAAAAACATTTTACCCGATTTATTGGTTGTTTTTATCACTTTTTCGAAGTCGATCATACCTGGTTTTCTCCTTCAGCTTCTCCTTTCCGTTTTTGTATTAAGTCTCCGTGGATTCGGCTTTATGTCCCATGTATAATTCTATCAGGCCTGTGCCAATGGGGATACTCTGTCCGACAATCACGGATTCTGTTGCGCCCTTGAACATGTCCTCCTTTCCCGTTACAGCCGCATCGACGAGGGTGGCAACCGTTACCTCGAACGCGGCTTTTGCAATTACGCTTGCCTTCTGCCCGCTGACGCCATGGCGGCCTATCTGACGAACCTCTCCTGTTTGAGTCATGATGTCTGAAACTAACATTATGTGTCGGATGTCGACGTCAAGCCCCTGTTCCTCTAAAACGCCTCCCGCCTCTTTAATCACCACGTTTCTAGCGGCTTCTATGCCTAAGACTTTTGCGACCTCATGGGCGTCATTGGTCATGGTTCTAGCTGTGTCAACCCCTGGAACCTTCAGGACACTGGGTAAGTTGGAGCCTTCTGTTGTAATCATCCATTCACCGTCTTCATAAGACACGAGGGCCCGCTGAATTCCTTTACACCCCTTGATCAGAATCTTGGGGGCTTTTTCATTCATTTTAGTCAGTCTTTTGATGTCCTTAGGTGTGAAAATGAGGGTTCCTTGTTCAAGGCTTACGGTAAAATTAGTAACCTTGATGTTTTCCAAGTCTTCGTCGGTAACTCCCCGCTCGTTCATTACAGACGCGTCCAGTTGTATGACTAGAGTGGATTGGATGGAATCAATATATATTTTTGAGGAAATGTCTCCTAACGACGTACTAACAAGTTCTCTAGCGACTTCCGTTGCCTTTTCCTTGCTGGAACGATAGGCCTCTTCGAGATGAATATCCATGATCGGCGTTTTTGGACGTCTCCGCGCGTCAACGATTTCAATCAGTCGTGGAAGGCCGAGGGTTACGTTTCTCTCTTTAACTCCTGCATAATGAAACGTCCGCAGAGTCATTTGGGTTCCCGGTTCTCCAATTGATTGGGCGGCGATGATTCCCACCGCCTCTCCGGGCTCAACCAGCGCCTTCTCATATTCTTCGACGACCCTTTGAAAGAGTTGTTGAGCGGCCTCTTCACTCAGCGATTTCTCCAAGGCTTGGCTTTTGAGTTCGCTGGCGAGAAGGGGTGTTAACTTCTCTTCAACCCGCTCCATTTGTTCTTCGATGTATTCTCTTGATGCGGGATCACCCTCTTCAACCGTTATTTTAATTCTTTCGATGAGGCCTTTGATGTTCACTGCCTTCCCATGATCGCTTTTCGCGGGGTCCACTCCGTCTTCCCCGTATTTGAACTCGACGATGTTTCCCCTTGAATCCCTGACGGTGTTGTCATGTTCAACGCGGAGGAATTCTAAAGCGTTTATCAGTCGTCTTTGCATATACCCGCTTTGTTGCGTGCGTACCGCTGTGTCTACCAGGCCTTCTCTCCCGCCCATCGCGTGGAAGAAGTATTCTATTGGGTCTAAGCCATCTCTGTAGCCTGAGTCCACGAATCCCCTTGCCTTGGGACTCGGGTCCTTTGGCTCAAAGTGGGGGAGCGCCCGCTCCCTATAGCCTCTAAAGATTCGTTTACCTCGTACGGCTTGCTGACCTAGGCAGGCCGTCATCTGTCCGATGTTTAAGCTTGAGCCTCTGGCGCCAGTTCTAGTCATGATTATCCCGTGGTTTTCCATTCCGAAGAATCCGTCGGCGATCAGCCCCGCCTTATCTCGGGCCGTTGCAAGCTCATTCATGATGTAGATTTCCCGTGATTCCTCGAGGGTTTGTCCGGGAAGCCTTGTAAGCGTTCTGTTTTGATATTTGGATATTAATTCTTGGATGTTAAGGTTCGCTATTTGTATGGTATTTTTAATTGCGTCATAGGTTTCTTTGGTCAATTCTAACTCGTCTAAGGTGTATGAGAAGCCCTTCAGAGTAATGAACTCGGCGAGTAGCTTGCTTATCGAGTTTAAGAATCTTCTTCCTCCAATTTCTGTCCCGTAGTCCTTGACGATTCTGTGATAGAGGCTTTCTGATCTTTCGGCTCCAATAGAGTTTCTATCGATCACACCTCTCTCAAGGACGCCATCCTTGACAACTACATAGGCGTCGTATTCACAATCCTCGTATTTGCATACGTCACATCGTTGACATATGCTTGCCTTTAAGACGTAATTGACCCCCTTTGGAATGAACAGGCTAAAGATTTGTTTACCAGTCCAGAGAGGTTCAGGAGTCTCTGTGAAGGGATCGGGTATCGATCCATCGTAGCGAGCAGCTGATATGAGTCGGCTGACGTCTTTTTTGGTTAACCTTGTGGAGTTACGCGTTAAGAGGTAGGCTGAACTCAAGAAGTCCCTCGTCGCCCCGATGATTGGGCCGCCATATCTTGGGGAGAGGATTTGGTCTTGAACCGCCATTAAAAGGCGGGCTTCAGTCTGCGCTTCTTCGCTTTGGGGGAGGTGAAGATTCATTTCATCTCCGTCGAAGTCTGCGTTGTAGGGTGTGCAGACACATAGGTGAAGACGGAACGTTTTATAGGGGAGCACGCGCGCCTGATGAGCCATTATGGACATCCTGTGTAGGGATGGTTGCCTGTTGAAGATGACGACGTCTCCGTCAGTTAGATGGCGTTCGACAATGAATCCTGGTAGAATGGCCTCTGCTATTTTCTCCCTTTCTGTAACAAATTCAAGTCGGATTCGTTTTCCGTCCGGTCTGACAACGTATAGGGCGCCAGGATAGTTACCTGGCCCGTTTTCTACAAGCTTCTTCAATTTGTCTATGTTCCAAAAGGTCACCCGTTTAGGAACGGTCAAGCGTTTAGCGATTTCGATGGGGACGCCGACCTCATTGATGTCCAAGTTGGCGTCGGGGGTGATGACGGTTCTGGCAGAGAAGTCAACTCGCTTCCCTGAGAGATTAGTTCTGAACCGACCTTCCTTCCCCTTCAGTCGTTGTGAAAGGGTTTTTAGGGCTCTGCCTGACCTGTGACGTGCGGGGGGAATTCCTGAGACCTCATTGTTAAAGTAGGTGGTTACGTGATATTGTAGGAGCTCGGAGAGATCCTGAACGATCAGGGTTGGAGCTCCTGCCTCGATGTTTTCCTTCAGCCTCTGGTTGATTCGGATGATGTCGACAAGTTTGTGGGTGAGGTCGTCTTCCGACCTTACGCCAGACTCTAGCGTGATGGAGGGGCGAACGTAGACTGGTGGAACTGGCATGACCTGGAGAATCGTCCATTCAGGGCGAGCGACTTCGGGATCCAAGCCAATGACGCGTAAATCATCGTCTGACATTCGCTCAAGGCGTTCCCTGATTATGTTTGGCGTGAGATTGTATGCTCCGCCTTCGCTCAATATTTCCTGAAAGCTCGTTGGCTTAATGAAGCTTACTTTATATTGATTAGCGCTACAGTAGGGACAGGTCTTGGGTCTTTTTGCTTTTTTCTCTATTTCCTTGAATAACTTTTTAGAAGGAGCTCCAAGCATTATCCTCTCCTGCTCAATCTTTTCTTTGTATTCAGTTATTTGTTTTTCATCGAGGAGGAGTCGACCGCAGGCTCTACATGTTATGCGAAGTAGCTTGTAAATTAATTTAATAAAGATGATGTGGACAACCGGTGCCGCGAGTTCTATGTGACCGAAATGCCCAGTGCATCGGGATGCGGTGTTACCACATGTCCTACATCTTTGCCGGGGTTCAAGGGTTCCGAAGCGTCCATCCATTAACCCTGAGCTTATGGGCAGTCCATCTTCGTCGTAGGTGTCAGCCATCTGAACTTCTACTACGGAAAGCCGTCGGATTACACTAGGAGATATCACGCCAAACTTTATGCCATCAACGATTTTGTAGGGTCCTTCTTGAACGGTTGCCATTTTAAGCCCTCTCCGTTAACATCAATTTTGGAGAAATACAGAGGCTCATCAATTCTTGAAGCAGGAGCTTGAACGCATAGGATATAGCGATTGGTGAGGTAGTGGCGTCGTCGCCACAGAGTTTACAAATATACTTCCTCTGTTTGAAGTCATAATACGCCAAGTAGCCACATGTTTCACAGATGTAGAGGATAACCTTGTCTGATTCCTCCAGAAGCCGGTCCTTGAGGAGCAACGCGGCTCCATGACCGATCAGACAATCCCGCTCCATCTCTCCAAATCTCAAGCCGCCACCTCGAGCACGTCCCTCTGTCGGCTGCCTTGTGAGCATTTGTACTTGTCCTCGGGCTCTAGCATGCATTTTATCCGCAACCATGTGGTGGAGTTTTTGATAGTAGACCACCCCCATGAAGATGTCTGCTTCAAGCTTCTCGCCCGTCACACCATTATACATGACCTCCCTGCCGCCGTAATGGTAGCCATGCTGCTCAAGGAACGCGCCGATCTCGCTTCTCCCTCGATTACTGAAAGGCGTTCCATCCATGATTTCTCCTTCCAGAGTCGCTGCTTTCCCCGCTATACCTTCAATAAACTGTCCAATGGTCATACGCGACGGAATTGCGTGGGGGTTAATTAGAATGTCGGGGACTATCCCTTCCTCCGTGAAAGGCATGTCCTCTTGGGGCACAAGCATGCCCATCACGCCTTTCTGTCCGTGGCGAGACGCGAATTTGTCACCCAACTCGGGGATTCGTTCATCTCTGACCCGGACCTTGACAAACTGACTTCCCTGAGCGGAACTCATCAAAAAGACATCATCCACGACACCAGACTCAGTGGGCCTCATAGTGACCGAGGTATCCCTTCTCGTCGGGCCTCTGACCTCGAAATCCCGATATTCCTCGAGGAATCGTGGGGGACTTGACCGTCCAATCAATACACTGTTACCGGCCACATGCGACTCGAGGCTGATGATGCCATCTTCCTCCAACAAACGATAATATTGCTCGCCTCTGAAACCCCTTGTACCTGCTTCAGGAATCTCAAATTTGTCCTGCATTCCACCCAGATATCTTCTACCTTCGGCTTTATACACTCGAAAGAAGCTTGAGCGGCCTAGACCTCGCTGTATAGACGACTTGTTGAAGATGAGAGCATCTTCCATGTTATAGCCTCCAAAAGAGATCACTGCTAACACGTAGTTTTGACCTGGCGGCCGGTTGTAGTATCCTAAGACATCCATGGGTTTTGTCTTGACTAATGGGAGTTGAGGATAGTGGAGAACGTGGAACTGGGTGTCCACTCGATTGAAGTAATTAGTGCTGTACATGCCAAGGGCCTGCTTAGCCATGGCGGCCTCGTAGGAGTTTCGTGGAGACTGATTGTGTTCCGGATAGGGTATTATGGCGGTGCAGATGCCCAGCATTGTGTATGGCGCTATCTCCATATGCGTGTGTTGAGGCGTTAAATGGTCGTAATCCAATGCGATTAAGGCGTTCTCTTCTTCTTCTGCATCTAAATATTCTATCACTCCTCCGCCTATTAGTTCTCTCCACTCTAGGTCTCCAAGCTTGAGCTGTGCAATGTGGTCTGAGGTGAGCCGGGGTTGACCGTTTTCCACGATTATCAGGGGGCGTCTAACCCTTCCTGCACCGTAGTTCACGTAAACTTCATCAAATAATTCTTCACGTTCATTATTATAATAGGCAATGTTGGCTTCGGGTGTTATCCCCCCACTCCTCCGCAACGCCCTGAAAGAAGAAACCAACATCTCAGCTTCGTTGGAGTATCCTATGAAAGACCCGTCTACAAAAACTTTAGCGCTCACCGCCTTAGATTCGACGCTTGCGTCTCGCATTTTGATGACGCCGAATCCATAGAGGAACTGCATGATCTCTTCCGAATCCACTTTAACTGAAATACTCGCTGAGAGAGAAAGATTTTTCACCAGACCACAATTCGACCCCTCTGGAGTCTCGTTTGGACAGAGCCTGCCCCAATGGGTTGGATGGAGGTC
>DAOVBJ010000042.1 GCA_030670615.1 Candidatus Bathyarchaeota archaeon
ACGATTTCTAGCTAACTTCTAGAAAGAAGTAGAAATATTACTCTCTATATTAGAGGGCACCTTTTTTGGTGCTAACCTGCTTCTATAAGTTCGACATCTGTTCTCTGTAAAAACAATGACTCGCCCACTGTTCAAGCGAACATTTACAACCCTTACTTCCGATTCAGTTTCTAAGGAATTAGTTCTGTTGGTAAACAAATTATCTCAGCGATAAACCCCAAGTCTGGTTCTCTAATAATCCTAACGGACATTCCTGGAGCTGGACAAGCTAGCTATATTGTCACCATTGCACTTGTAATAGGATGAGATAATATAAGGCAAAGGCTAGCTAGAAGTTTGGTATACGCTACAAATAGGAAGTGTTAGCTACGTATCTGTAGTTAGGTTTAGTATCTGTGTAAGTTTATGCAGAACGGTGTTAGCGACCTCTTCGTCGGGGCTCTCCGGAAAGTCTGGTGTGGGCTCTGTCCGTCCGAAAAGGCAGATGGCGTCTATACCTTTCCGCTGTGCTAAACCGAATACCAATCCAGAGAAGCCATAGAAGGGGCCTTCGTAGCCGACTTCAACCCCGTATTGCTGCTTTAACTCGTCCATGAGCTTGGGGCTGGTTGCGGCGCAGCAGACATCCGCTCCCTTCAACCCGTAACCTGCAGTTACGATTAATCTCCGAACCCTAAGGTCCTTGTAGAAATCCAAGACTTTCTCAGCTACCTCATATTGACCGTTGAAGTTGGCGTGGCAGCCCCGGGTGATGATCAGGGGAGGCGAGTGGTGGAAGTAGAATTGGATCCTCGGGAACTCAGCCACTCCCGACTTGATCGTGATCCCGCTGATGCCGGGAAGTCGGTGATGGGAGGCGTAGGACGGCTTTGTCTGGTAGATGAGGGGGAAATGGGTGGAGTATAATTCCGCGATCAGCTCTGGCTTGATCTTTTGGATCAGGGAGTCGATCACCAAGCTACCGATCGATCTCAGTCCTGGAGAACCGGCTACAGCTACGGCTTCAGTTATGTCGGGTCGTTTATACTGGTGGATCCAGGTGTCTCTCAGCGTCGTTCAACCCCGTAAGTCAGGTGATGTAGCGGGAGGGATCCCGGGCAGCAGCTCTCCGAAGCTCTTCTCGAACCTTCTTCTCGACCTCCGCTAGCTTCGTCGTGAACTCGTCCATCTGCTTCGCCTGCTTTTCCAGGGGTTTCATGTCCACGGATAAACCTAACATCGTGGTGAGGACGTCTAAAACCGCCCTCGCCGCTTTGGCGTCGACGATGTATTGGCCTATCGGCGTCTGGTACCCACGGGTCTCGCCGAGTAAGCAGGTTCCTTCAAGCTTTTTCATCCGGGCAAGACCGAGGATCAGCCCATTCATGCCACTGATACTACCGTGGTCCATCGGTAACACTCCCCACTCGGTCATCCCGTCCACAAGGGATGGATTCGTAGCAATCCCATAGACTTTTGGTCGCTCAAAGGGTTTTTGCGTTAGAAAGGCGGCGATGGAGTACACGCGCTTCACACCGAGTTGGATGACGGTGTCCAGAACCTCGTCAACGAGAGCGTACTGACCTTCGGGGGACGCTGCCTGCGCGTTCCCGGTGAAGAAGAAGATGCCTCTACCTTTCTCGTCCTTCAGGTAGTATAACTCGTTCCTCAGGAGTTCAACGACTCCATCCTTTCCGACGAGGACGTATGGTGAGAAAAACTGGGAGTGGACTTCCCCCACTAACTCTGCCTTAAGTTCTTGGATCAGGTAGTCCACGGAAAGCTTGCCAATGAAGGCGATGCCGGGCAGCCCGCAGATGAGAATAGATCCCTGTGGTGGGACCTCCTTTGTGAGATTAATCGTTACGTTCATAAGGCTTCAAAATGAAGAAGTTATTTATTAAGTTATGACTTTTTTTATCCGCTCCCTCTAAAGTAGAGAAGAATGGTAGAATTCTCCGCTGAAGACCAGTTTGTTCGCCTCTACCCCGCATCAACGGTATGTAAGGCTCATTGGTAGCTAAGTCGGGACAGCAAAGTCTTAAATGAAAAAAGGGTGAAATCATGTATCAACACACGGTGGGATGACAGAGATGATGGAAACTAGGGACCGGATGATGGCGGTCTATGAAGGTCGAAGGGGTTTGGGCGTGGTCTTCCAGCCTAGAATCAAGCACTGGTATGAGGTGAACATGGCAGCGGGAACCCTCCCGAACAAGTACCGAGGCATGTACCTCGACGAGGTCTACCAGGATCTAGGGGTGACGCCGCGAGAAGTGTGGGGGCCAGGTGGCGCCAGCTCGGAATTCGCGGGATATTTACCCCTACAGACGAAGGAGGGGGGCGATATTGAGGTGTGGGTTAAGCAGACCCACGGGCTCTTTTATGAAGCGGAGCCCAAAGACTACTTGATCACGGAGTACCGGACGCCTGCTGGGTCGATTCGGCAGATTCAACGAAGAACCGAGTACGGCACCTCCCTCTACAATGCGGAGTACTACCTCAAGGAGTTAAAGGATATCGAGGTCTACAAGCACATCCTTCACGAGAGGAGGTACGTATGGAATCGACTGCGCTACGAGTGGGGTGCGAAGAGGTATGGCAACCAGATACCACTCAGAATCCAGCTTCCCCGTTCACCCCTGCTGTGGCTCATGGTGGGCGCCATGGGGTGTCAGCGGACGGTGATCATGCTGTGGCGACACCAAAGGGAGATGGAGAGGCTGCTGGACCTCTTGGAGGAGCAGTTCTATAAGATGCTGGAGACGTGTAAAGGCAAATCAATCGTCGAATTGAGCTTCGGCGACAACATGCATCAGGACATGTGTTCCCCCCCGCTCTTCAAGAAGTACGTACTGCCCTTCTATCAGCGGATCATGTCTAAGGTCCATGAGATGGGGATGTACGCCACGTCCCATTGGGACGGGTTTGTGAAGCAGCTGCTCCCTCTGGTCCGGGAGACGGGTCTTGACGGATTGGAGTGCGTGACACCTCTCCCTCAGGGCGACGTGACCCTCAAGGAGATGAAGGAGGAGATGACGGGGATGTTCCTGCGCGACGGAATTCCCGCGGTCTTCTTCTGTCCGTGGACACACCTCAAAACCCTGGAAGACCATGTTAAAAAGCTCCTGCACACCTTCTATCCCCGGCTCATCCTGGGGGTCTCAGACTTGGTTCCAGCCAACGCAGCGATCGAGCGTGTGGGGTTTGTTAATAAGATTGTGGAGGAGTTCAACGCGTCACTGTGAAGGAGGAAGATGTAAAATGATGAAAAATAATGAAGCACTCTTTGAAGCGATTAGAGAAGCCCTCGTAACCTTCGATGTGGACGCCTTAAAGAAGATAGTTCTCCAGGCGATTCAGAGAGGGGTGAAAGCGGAAAGAATTGTGGACGTGATGTCGGAGGGAATGGGGATTGTGGGGCAAAAGTACGAGTCGGGCGAGTACTTCGTCTCAGAGCTAATCATAGCCGGTGAGACCATGAAGGACGCCCTTGAAGTCCTGGAGCCCTACTTGGAGGAGGCGACTGATGGGAAACTGGGGACGGCAGTCGTTGCTACGGTGGCGGGAGACCTCCATAACATTGGTAAGAACATCTTTGTGACGCTGATGACCACCGCCGGCTTCAAGGTCATCGACCTCGGCGTCGACGTGTCAGCGGACAGGATAGTTGAGGCGGTCAAGGAACATCACCCCGAGGTAATGGGCCTCTCCGCATTACTTACCACCAATTTAGAGCAGTTCCCGATCATCGTGGAGAAGCTGAAGACTGAAGGAGTACGCGATGCTGTGAAGGTCATCATCGGTGGCGCAACAGTCACCGAGGAGTACGCACGACAAGCAGGAGTGGACGGCTACGCAAAAACTGCTATAGCCGGCGTCAACATCTGCAAGGACTGGATAAACGAAGACCAAACATAATACTTGGAAGCCTACCCTCACCTTTCCTACACGGAACGTACGTATCGTAGAGTTCGGTAAATGATGGGGTAGGTTACCATTTTTTTAAAGGAAAGCCCAAGTAAGGCTTTGTTTAAGTAGAAAATGAGGGTTGTAGCCTGAGGAAGCTAACAGAAGTAGCTGAGAAGAAGGATTCCTGAAAAAGAAGATGTGAACCTAATACGCCTTACGTCACATAGGGGAAAAGGTGAAAGATACAACGAGATATAAGGGGGGAGGAGGGACGTGGAAATCGATCCGACGCTCTCCACGCGTTATCAGGGCGAGGCTTTGAAGGTCACGGAGAGCCATCAACCGAATACAGGAGGGGGAAGATCGCATAGACCTTCGTTCCGGAGACGAGGTTTTCAACGGTAGTGTACTCGTTGGAAACGTGAGCCATCCCCTGAACCCCGACGCCGAAGCCGAGACAGGGAATGTCTACATTCGCCTTGAGGTGTACGGCATCGGTTCCCCCAGATAGTAGCTTCAGTGTTGGAGGCACCTTGGTCGCGATCTCGACGGCCTTAATGAACTTTGTCATCGCGGGGGAGTTCGGATCTTCGTAGTAACCCCCTTGACTCCTCGTGAAGGCGACCTCGACGTCCGTGACACCGGAGTTCTTGACGAGGGCAACAAGCCTGTTCTTCACGGCATCGAGGGCAATTCCGAGGGTCACCCTCACGTCAAGTTCGGCTTCAGCGTGATCAGGTACCACGTTGATCTTGACTCCGCCTTCGATCATGTTCAGACTGGCTGTGGGATAATGGAAGATGCGTTTCAGCTTCGCGAGTTGGTCAGGCCGCAGGTGTATGGCCCTCTTGAGGTCGTCAAGGGTCGAACGTATCACGGGCTCTAAGGACGCTGGGACGTCAAGCCGCAGCTCCTCCACTCGCTTCGCTGAATTCGCTGCGGTTATGAGTTTGTCGATGGCGTTGTCCCCTAGAAAGGGCTGGCTCCCGTGTGCTGTCACGCCACTCGCCTTCAAGGCCATATGGAGGTACCCTTTACAGCCTACATCGATCGTTGGATGGTGGGGGAGGTCGCACGATGAGTCGCCGATGAGGCACACGTCCCCTCGAAGTCTTCCTGTTTCACTCAGCCACTTCACGCCATTCTCTGCCCCGGTCTCCTCATCGCAGGTAAACCAGAACTCGACGGTGCAGCGGTGATCTGGCGTCATCCGGCTCAGGATTTTGGTCGCAACCATCGCCGAGGCGCAGGCGCCCTTCATATCGCTCGTACCACGTCCGTAAACGCGGTCACCAATCAAGTCGCCTCCAAAGGGGTCCGCGTGCCAAAGGCTTAGATCCCCGGCGGGAACAACATCCAAGTGCCCGAGCCACAGAATTTTGCCAGCCTTCTCACCCTGTAACCGGATACAGAGGTTCGATTTCCCAGCCTCGCGCTCCAAGACTTCACAGGGTAAGTCAATATCGTCGAAGTAGGAGTGGATGTATTCCACGACATCGTTGGTCACCCCTAGGGGATTTACGGAAGGGACCTTCACCAGCTCAGAACATAGAGTCGTAACTTCATCTTGAAGTCGCTCCGCCTCCTGGAAAACAGTCTTCACAACCTCATCCATCGATTTCACCAACCTTCAGTACCCTAATACGTTTGTCAGTGGAGTAATATAGCTTTTCGATTCAGTTTTATATGCGTAACGTTAACAACGGGGGTCGTTTTGAGGGAAAACAAGCATATATCCCCGTATTTCCTTCATATAGGAACGTCGTTGATACACGTGCATTCGTCTCTGATTCAGGGGAACCTGAGGGTCGTTCACCGATTTTTTTATGTATACTCAATCATGCTTCAAATAGCTGATTAGCCAGCTCGGTACCAAGATACGTGTAGCTACCTAATACACAAGCTTGAGGCCCATGAGGGTACTCAGATGGTCTACAAAGACTACGCCACCATGTGAAGCATCGCGTAAACCTGTTCGCAAAACCTTTTTTTGAAATCATATTGGAAAGGGATCACTCTTCCGCTTAACCTCCCCTTTCATAAAAAATTTTTCTAGGAACCAGCATGAATCGAGCTTAATTTCACTTAAAAAGCCGTTTATACGCCCCATTGAGAAGAAAAATCATACGAATAACCTACGAATAACATACAGAAAACCTCTTCAAGGTCAATGTGTTCAATCATCGAGATCAGGACAGCTAGTTATCTTATAGGCATTCATATTTAACTATTGGATCACGCTTTTTCATCCTCGTAACGGACACACGGTTGATAGCGTCCGCTGATCTGGAGAGGTCTTTAGTGAAATAGGTTAACGTGAGTGATTGCGTGGTGAACAAACAACTTGGTTGCTATACAGTATTTAGGGGTGGAGGGTAAAGCTTTTCGTCGAAAGCATGTTATTTATATTGCCCTCGTATAAGTCTATAATATGAGCGGTTGGTTTCCATTATGAGAAAAAAATCGTTCGCCATAGACCTCACCAAAGTAAAGGGCGAGGGCGAGTTCCAGTGTCCCAGTTGCGACAACCTTATCTCACCCGACGATGATTCAGAGGAGACGTATAAGATAATCGAGACGGTCATGGTCGACGAGGACACTCTCGAGCGAATGGTCATTCAATGCCGCACCTGCAAAAGCATCATAAATTTAGAGGGCTTCGACGCCTTCTCAGAGGAAGATGACATGAACATTGAAGTGTCCGAAGCACTTCCCGAATCGAAGGTCGGCTACAGAACCCTGCACACTATCTCTCAAGAGGACCGAACCCTAGGACAGGTCGCCGTCGAGTACGCTCAGAAGGAAGACGTGAAGGCCTTTAAAAGACTAAGGAAACTCCGCAAAGGCGAACCCTTCAAAGCGACCATAACTCTCTTAAATGCGGAGGAGGCTAGTTTCAAGAGTGAGGATCTCCAACCGATTGCCAAGGCAGTGAAAAAAAGGTTTAAAGGCCTGATAAATCAGGACATCTTCCTCATTGAGGAGAAGGGCGGACGCAAAAACGTGATAGGAAAAGCCTCGGACCTTTAGGCAAGGCTCATTTCAACGCAACTTCATAGGAAGAGCTTGATTTTTAGTAACGCTTGAGAAAAGGTTAGTTCTCGACGATTTGGATTAGGATTCAGAATCCAAATTGATGAACTCACCAAGGCGAGCATCAGCACGAAGTCATGAGATCTCGCGTCTAAGAAGGGAAATCGTCGTTCAGGTGACAACATGTCCCACCTCATGCTTGCCAAATAATTGAAAAACCTGATTACCACCGAAGTCTTTTAAACAGGAAGTGGAGACGGAAGAGAGCCCAGGAAGTCAGAGAAGATTCCCGGTTAAAGCTAAGTCTAGATGAGTCATTTCTGATAGAGACAGTGTACGGAATAGCTTTGTCACTTTAGAGATGAATGCAGGAGGCAGTATCACTGAAAATATTTATTATCGATAAGGAGATAGTGAAGAAAAGAATAGAAGGTATGCGAGTTAAAAGCAACGACGGAGCTTAGGAGAGGAGATAATGCCTTATTGTAGAACGTGTGGAGCGAATGTATCTGAGAGAGCGGCTTACTGTCAACAATGTGGAGCACCAGTTGAAGTTGTAGCCAGGGTCTTGTTGGCAACTTGGGGAGAACGATTGATCGCGTGGGTGATAGATTTGATACTTCTGGGAATCTTTCTCGCCCCCATCAAAGTCGTCTTGAGACTGGCATGGCCCGGCTTTCTGTGGGCTCCTTCGGCTCTC
>DAOVBJ010000038.1 GCA_030670615.1 Candidatus Bathyarchaeota archaeon
CGAAGCACCATGTAGTCATTCCTGACCTGAATGTGGAAGCAATCTGCCGCTTTGCGCAGCGATATCGAAGTAAAATCGACTTTGGAATTGTAGGACCTGAACAACCCATAATTAACGGCGTGAGAGATCGAGTTGAGCGAGAAACGGGAATACCTATGATCTGCCCTACCAAAGAGTACGCCATTGAAAGGAGTAAAGTTGCTCAGCGCCTCCTCTTCCAAGAGGCGGAACCAGACTTAAATCCCCGATTCAAAGTCTTTGATCCAAAGGACTATACGAGCGTGAAGAGTGTTCAACGGGAGGTCTGGCGGTGGCTCGATACATTAGACAACCAGGTTGCCGTGAAGCCCGATGGAGTGACCGCGGGAAAGGGTGTGGGCGTCTGGGGTGACCACTTTCAGACTCGGCAGGATCTCTTTGAGCACTTCCTTTCTAACTACAAGTATGGCCCCGTGATTATTGAGGAAAAGGTCTTCGGGGAGGAATCGAGTTTTCAAGCCTTCTGCGATGGAAAACACCTCGTCCCTCTCCCAGAGACGCGGGACTATAAGCGGGCTTTCGACGGCGACAAAGGTCCGAATACCGGCGGCATGGGCTCCTACAAAGCCAAGCTCAAGTGGCTGCCCTTCATGACGTCCTGGGATATGGAAGGCGAAGCCAAGGCGATGGATCGCATCTTCAGGCGATTGAAGGGGCGGGGAAGCAATCCGGGTCTGCGTGGTTTTCCATTCTACGGTGCCTTCATGCACACCGGTCGAGGCGTCAAGATTTTGGAGAACAATAGCAGGCCCGGGGATCCAGAGATATTGAATATCCTGCCTGTGCTTGAAGATGACTTCGTCGAGGTGTGTTTCCGAATACTTGAGGGAACCTTGACCAGGGTGCGTGTGGCGTCTAAGGCGACCGTTGTGACCTATAAGGTGCCACCGACCTATGGCGGAAAAACGAGGGTGTACTCTGGCGACAAGGAGGTCCACTTGGACCAAGCATATAAGCTCAGTGAAGATTATAGTGGACGATTGAGGGTGTATCCTGGCTCCCTCGAACTGCGGAATGGAGCGACCTATTCCCTCAGCTCGAGGACAGTGGCCGTCGTCGGCATAGCGGATGAAATCGATGAGGCGCGACGGCTCTCCCTTGAAGGCATCCGTAAAGTGAAGGGCAGCGACCTCTGGTACCGACAGGATATCGCCGCTGAGGAGAGCATTGAGCGAAGCGTTAAACATATGACGAGGCTGAGGCGTTTATAAAGAGGGTGCATCCATGACGGCGGGTCGAATCTTCATCTCTGACTGCGAAGGCCCCATTTCAAAAAACGACAACGCATTCGAAGTGGCACAATCCTTCATCCCAAGGGGCGACCACTTTTTCTCCCTGATTAGCAGATACGACGACGTGCTTGCTGACATCGTTAAGAGGTCGGGATACCGGGCGGGAAACACGTTGAAGCTGATAACGCCTTTCCTGAAGGTGTATGGTGTGACGAATGCGAAACTCGTCGAATACGCCTCCGACAACATCGTCGTACTCCCCGGCGCTAAGAAGATGCTTCACCACCTCGCGTCCATCTTACCCTCCTTCATCGTGAGTACCAGCTACGAGCAATACCTCTCTGCTCTCTGCGCCCGCATGGACTTCCCCCTATCGAATGTATACTGCACGCAACTGGATTTGGACCAATATGAGATCCCTTTGAACGAAGCTACGCGAGTATGTGAACTTACAGACGAATTAACGTCTTATCCGATGATTCACATTCCAGACCATGCCACCTCCTTAAAAGACTTCTCAGAAAAAGACCGAGCCACTATAACGAAGTTGGATGAGGTGTTTTGGAAGACGATTCCGGGTATGACGTGTGGACGGATGCTGAAGGAGATCATGCCCATGGGCGGCGAGGAGAAAGCAAAGGTTGTGATGGCGATCGCGTCCAACTTGGAAAGCGACCTTGAGGAAGTGGTCTACGTGGGAGACAGCATAACCGATGTCCAAGCCCTTCAGCTTGTGAAGGCGGGGGGCGGGTTAGCCATCTCCTTCAACGGAAACAGCTATGCTGTCTCGAACGCGGAGATAGCGATTCTTTCAGACACCGCCCTTGTCACCGCCATTTTGGTCGACGTCTTCTCTCGAAGGGGAAAGAAGGATGTGCTGGAATTGGCGAGGAGCTGGAGTCGCCGAACCGTGGAGGAAGCATCGGTCCATTCATCTCTCGCCACAGCCATACTAGAGAAGTATTCTGATCGTTTCCCTCACGTTCAAGTCGTCGACGATCAGAACGTTGAGGCGTTGATCGAGGATAGTAGTTGTTTCAGGACAAGTGTTCGGGGTGAAGCGATAGGACGATTAGGGTGATAACCGACGTTGAAAGGAAGAGAGGAGATGCATCGTGGCGGTTGAAGTTGAAGACACCTATGCTGAAGCCTTTGAAGGCCTCTTCATGAGGCTCATTATCACCGCCAAAGACCGTAAACGATTGAAAAAGGCGGCTTACAACTCGACAGCCCTACCCTCCACGGTCATCAATCGCACGGAAGGTGGCATGGAAAAATGGCTCAAAGTGGACGAGACGCCTGACGGGCGGCTGGGTGTCATCGTCCAATTTTGGGGACAACGGGATAGACGGAATCCTGAAAAATCGTTGGAGCGATTCTACAGGGAAGCTTCGTATCGTATACGCCAAGGAATCCTCGTCGTCCCGACGACAGCGGTCTTCAACGCCCATAATTCTGAGAAACGACTTGACGCCATGAAGCGGATTGGCCACTGCGGAGACGGCTACGAATGGGAAGAAAGCGTTGGTGGCCGCCGAGTTATCAAGATCCCCCTCATGATGGGGGAGTTTACTATCGAACGTTATCTGGGATACGGCGTTGGGGTTATGGGTGGAAATGTGTGGTTTATGTGTGAAAACGAGGACGTAGCCCTTGAAGTGGGAGACCGCGCCCTCAAGGCGGTCCTTAGAGTTGACGGCGTCGTCGCCCCCTTCGATGTCTGCTCCGCAGGCTCCAAACCCGAAACACGGTATCCAGAGATCGGGCCCACCACCAATCACCCGTTCTGTCCGATACTACGAGGTAAAATTCCTGACTCAAAGACGCCAGAGGGCGTAAACGCGATACCTGAGATCGTGGTCAACGGCGTCTCCCTTGAAGCCGTGAAAAGGGCCATGAAGGCTGCAGTCCTCAACGCAATGGACGTGGAAGGTGTGGTGAAGGTGTCGGCAGGCAATTATGGGGGAAAGTTGGGAAAGTATAAAATCTTCTTGAGAGAGCTGATTTCATGAAGCTGGATGTCATAGGCTTCGGTGCCTTAAACTTGGACAGACTCTACCGCGTGACGCGGATAGCCGGGGCGGGTGAGGAGGGCTACATAACACGAGATACCGAGTCGTCAGGGGGTTCCGCGGCCAATACCATTGTTGGACTCGCAAGGCTTGGCGTAAACGTGGGATGCATCGGTAAACTCGCTCGGGACAGGGAAGGTAGACGCCTCCTACGCGACCTCGTCAAAGAAAAGGTGAATGTTAATGGGGTCGTCGTGTCGGAGGACGGTGCGAGCGGCGTGGTCTTTTGCTTCGTTGACGAAGGGGGGGAACGCACCATGTATGTGCGGCCAGGCGTAAACAACGAGTTAACCCATCAAGAGGTTGATGTGGATTATGGTCGTAACACCCAATTCCTGCACTTATCCTCATTCATCAGTGAGAAACCCTTTGAGGCCCAGCAGGAGCTCTTGAATGCCTGTGACGACGTTCATGTGAGTCTAGACCCAGGTATGTATTATGCTACGAAGGGCGTTCAAGCTTTGAGGCCCATACTTAAATGGTGTTACACCGTCTTCCCGAATGAGCGCGAAGTAAAGCTGTTGACGGGAGAGGAATACTTGAAAGGCGCACGCGTTCTTCTGCGGGAGGGCGCTCAAATAGTGGCGGTTAAACTGGGGGCGAAGGGATGCTACGTCACCGACGGCGTGGAAGAGCACCTCATCGACGCGTATGAGGCGAAGGTCGTTGACACCACGGGGGCTGGAGACGCCTTTTGCGCAGGCTTTCTCTACGGTCTCCTCAAGGGGAAAGACTTGTACACCTGTGGAAAATTGGGGAATTATGTGGCATCCCGAAAGATAGGGATCGACGGGGCCAGAGACGGACTACCTAATCGATCCGACTTACCCAGTCACCTCAGATGAGTAGAGCTAGCTAGCTTGAATTCACCACGGGATTAAACCAACCAACTCAGAAGAGCTGAGGTGGAGGTAAAATATCTATGTTCAATCTTAGTAAGAAGGAAGAGGATAGAGCATTATCAATCCATAGCACGTCTATTGTGGTTGACACACATAACGATACCATCGGAAATATGATGGTGGGCCCTGCATCACGGATGCGAGATTTTAGTTTAAAACGGGCTTTGGGTGAGAGATCCGATGAGGGACAGATCGATATACCTAGGATCAAAGAGGGCGGAGTCGACTGTCTTGTCTTTGCCATGTGCGTGACGAACCCGATTTATCGAGCCCGCCGTCTTAGGAGGCTACTCCAGATGCTTGACGTTTTCTACTCAGAAGTCGAAAGGAATTCTGAGCGAATAGCTTTGACTTCAACCTATCAAGATATCATTGATACAGTAAAGAGTGGAAAGATCGCTGCAGTCATCTCTGTAGAGGGAGGTGAGGCTCTTGAAGGGGACATTGGAGTCTTGCGGATGCTGTATAAGCTAGGTGTCAGGATGCTGACGTTGACGCATTTTCCCCGAAATGAGTTGGGAGATGGGTCGAGAGACGACTCAGGCTCGCATTTAACTGACTTTGGGGTTGCTGTTGTAGAGGAGATGAATAAGCTTGGTATGATCGTTGATATATCGCACCTAAAAGAAACGGGCTTCTGGGACGTAATGGAGAAAACAAAGAGTCCCGTTATTGCATCACACTCTAATTGTAAGGAGTTTTCCGACCACCATAGAAATCTGACCGACGAGCAAATTAAGGCATTAGCTGAGAAGGATGGTGTAATAAACCTGAGTTATTGTGGTGGTTTTATAAAGCAAGGCGTCACACGAGATAATCTGAAAGAGGTGGGGTTGGATGAATGGTTGAAGCACGTAGACTATATTATCAACCTTGTAGGCTCCGACCACATAGGACTAGGCTCAGATTTTGATGGGGGATGTGGCTTTCCTGGAGTTGATGACATAACCATGGTACCCAAAGTCACAAGAGGACTAGTGACTCGTGGTTACTCAGATGATGATGTCGAGAAGATCCTGGGAAGAAACAATTTACGCGTATTCAAAGACGTGCTAAAATAAAACCAGTTAAATGAGAAAAAGGTATCCGTTTTAAGATAGCTAGCTATCTTAGGTCAATGTGCATTATATATTTTTTATGAGCATTAGCGAGAGAGCGCCGATTATATTTGTTATGCCCTGAGTGATTCATAGTAACGGCAAGTCGTTGACGTACTGTTTGTGGTAGTATTGGGTTGTGGTAAAACTAGCTAGCTTTAGCTATTGCTAAGACTATAAATTTTTTTTTAAGACATAGTTCCGCTTCCGCTTAACTCTATTCAGAAAAATTTTTTTTTGGGAACCAGCGTAAATCAATCCCAGTTTCGCCAAAAAACGCTTAAAAGCACACCATAAGAAAGCAAAAACCTACGAATAAACTACGCATAACATACATATACCATTTTCTAAGATGAGATTACTCATTAGGAGTCTTAATCGGGAACTAGCTAGCTAGTGTGGGTTGATCTGGGTCGTGAGGTTGGTGGCTAAACCCGATTATCCGTTCACACCAGTGTGCAACGCGGAGCAGTTCTTCTTCCGCAAAGGGATATCCCACTAACTGGATTCCCAAGGGTAATCTTTCTTGAGTCACGCCTGATGGTACGGTTATTGCGGGGAGGCCGCAGAAGCTCCAAGGGGCGTTGAATGCAGGGTCCCCTGTGCTCGTCAAGCCCTTGGGTGCGGGGGTGGGTGTGGAGGGTGTTATGAAGCCGTCGAATCCCTTTAACGTCTCGGTTATCTCCCGGATGAATTGGCTTCTGATCTGTTGGGCTTTTAGGTATGTGGATGCTGGCACGAAGAGTCCGGAGGCGATCATTCCGCGTAGATTAGGGCGGTAATCCCGCATCCGGGTTTGAAAGGTTTTCTTGTGAACGGCGGCTGCTTCCGCCATCATAAGGACGCTATGGGCTGCGTGGATCGCACTGAAGCTCGCAGGTAACTGGGTCTCCACGACTTCGGCGCCCGCGTTGCTGAGACGTTCTGTTGTCTCCTCGACGTTTTTTTTCACCTCTTCGTGCGCGTTGGCGAAAAAGAATTCCTTCAGAAGACCCAGTCGGGGGGGAGAGGGATCGTCCAACGCCTTTAGGTAAGAAGGGACGGGTAGCGTCGAGGAGGCGGGGTCCTTCGGGTCGTTGCCTGCAAGTACCTCCAATAGGACAGCTGCATCCTCCACACTCCTCGTGAAGATCCCGACATGATCCAAGCACCAGCTTACGGGGAATACTCCGTAGCGGCTGATGCGGCCATAGGTGGGTTTCAGACCTATAGTGGCGCAGTAGGCTGCGGGACGGATGGTGGAACCCCCTGTTTGTGAGCCTAAAGCCGCTGGACACATGCCGGAGGAGACGGCTGCCGCTGACCCACTGCTTGAGCCTCCAGGCGTATGCCCCGTGTTCCAGGGGTTTCGAGTGGGAGCCGGGTCAAAGCAAGCGAACTCGGTGGTTTCTGTCTTTCCAAGGATTATTGCGCCCGCTTTCTTCAACTTAGTGACGGCAGTGGCGTCGTAGTGGGGCACGAAGTCAGCGAGTATAGTGGATCCCGCAGCGGTCTTCATTCCCTTCGTGTAGTATATGTCTTTAACTCCGAGGGGGATTCCATGGAGGGGGCCACGCAGCCGCCCCTCTGCTACCTCCTTTGAACACTTCTCCGCGGCAGCTATCGCTCCTTCACGGTCGATGCTGACCCATGCCTTGAGCTCGGGCTCGAGTGCGTCGATGCGATGGAGCAGAGAGATGAGCAACTCTGAGGGCGAGAGCTTATTCAGGCGAATTAAGCGTGAAGCGTCAGACAGAGTGAGCTTGAAGGTGTCCAACGAAGTCACTTCCCACCCTTCTTGCGTCCCTGTCTCTTCCTTGCTTGATGGAATACCGATGTTTGTTGGGCTGGTTCCTCCATCGGCTTCAACGTGAACGCCTCGACCGTCCAAAACGCCTCTGCAGCCAACTCAAGAGCGGATCGCATGTTCTCCGCCTCCACTTCACCCCACGTCTCAGAGGCAGCGGCGAGGAGGCGATTCAATACCTCAACCTTCTCACGATTATCAGCCATAAACCATCACAAAGGGAACCCTGTTTTTAGTATTTTAAGCTGTCGACGGAACTTTCGTTAGCATCAGAAAACAGGTTTTAAGCCCGTTTAACGTTGCACACGAGTGAAGAAATATATTGCCTCGTTACCAACTAGGTAAGTGAGTTACTATGAGTCCTTCGATAACCACCGAGGTTGTAGACTTCATTTTCAATGAAAACCCGTCCCCAAACACCGTTAAAACGAAGGCCGTCGACCACATTATCGACGGTATCGCAGTGATGTTGGCAGGATCACGAACCGAATGCGTGAAGAAGCTTGAGAACTATATTTGGGAAAAGGGTGGAGCCCCCTCGTCAACAATAGTTGGTTTCAAATTAAAGTCCTGTCCCTCTGATGCCGCGCTGGTTAACGGCACGAGTGGACACGCCGACGACTA